>QMXQ01000006.1 GCA_003662205.1 Candidatus Bathyarchaeota archaeon | reverse complement strand
GTATAGGAACTCGGGCAGCGCCCTGTGGAGGGTGGGTTCACCGCCGCCGACGCAGAGGCCGTCGAGGAAGCCGCGCCTCCGGTATAGGAGGTCGAGGACCGTCCGCTCGGGTATGTTCTCCAGGCGTTGATGGTGGAGGACGATGTCGATGTTGTAGCAGTAGGGGCAGCGGAAGTTGCATCCGGCGGTGAAGGCGGTGGCGCACAGCTTCCCCGGGTAGTCGATGAGGGAGAGCCTCCGCAGCCCGACGATGGGGAGCCGCTGCCTCCCGCGCCTCAGTCCACGGCGTATGTTCGGCGTTGCCTATACTCCTCCTGCTTCCCCTTGTGCCAGTTCTGAACGGGCCTGTAGTAGCCGACTACCCTGCTGTAGACCTCCGTCTGCCGCCCGCATAGGGGGCAGCGGAGTTGCTCCCCCTCTAGGTAGCCGTGGTCGGGGCAGATGCTGAACGTCGGCGTGATGGTGTAATACGGGATGCGGAAGCGCTCCGCTATCCGGCGGACCAGCAGCTTGCAGCTCTCCGGCTCCTGGATCCGCTCGCCGAGGAAGACGTGGAAGACGGTGCCGCCCGTGTAGAGCCTCTGGAGTTCCTCCTGGTGCTCGAGGGCGGCGTAGAGGTCGTCGGTGTGGTTCACTGGCAGCTGCGTCGAGTTGGTGTAGTAGGGTACCTCCTCCCCCGCCGTCACGATGTCAGGGTACCTCTCCTTGTCGAGGCGGGCGAGGCGGAAGCTGGCGCCCTCCGCCGGGGTCGCCTCGATGTTGTAGATGTGCCCCGTCTCCTGCTGGAATTCGAGGGCCTTATCTCTCATGAACCTGAGGGTCTTGACGGCGAGGTCCCTCCCTCCCGGGGTGCCGATGTCCTCGCCGAGGAGGTTGAGGCAGGCCTCGTTCATGCCGACGAGGCCGATGGTGGAGAAGTGCCACTTCAGGGTTCCCAGGTATCGCTTGGTGAAGGGCAGCAGGCCGCGCTCCATGTTCTCCTCGACGACCTTCCGCTTCGCCTCCAGGCTGACCTTCGCCAGCTCCATGAGGTCGCCGAGGCGCTCGAAGTAGTCGTCCTCGTTCCTGGCCCGGTAGGCGATGCGGGGCACGTTGATGGTGACGACGCCGACGCTCCCCGTCTTGTCGGCGTAGCCGAAGGTGCCGCCGACGCGGCGGTGGAGCTCGCGGAGGTCGAGCCTGAGCCTGCAGCACATGGCGCGGATGTCGCTGGGGTCGAGGTCGCTGTTGACGAAGTTCTGGAAGTAGGGGTTCCCGTACTTCGCCGTCATCCTGAAAAGGGCGTCGGCCGCTTCTCCCTCCCAGTCGAAGTCCTCGGTGATGTTGTAGGTGGGGATGGGGAAGGTGAAAACCCGGCCCCGCATATCCCCCTCCGTCATCACCTCGCAGAAGGCTCGGTTGATCATCTCCATCTCGGGCTGGAAGTCGGCATAGGTCTCGCCCAGGGTGCCGCCCGCGTAGACCGCCGGCGCCTCGGCGAGGTCGGCCGGCGGCTTCAGATCGAAGGTGATGTTCGTGAAGGGGGTCTGACCTCCCCAGCGGCTCGCGATGTTCAGGTTGTAGATGAACTGCTGTAGCTCCTGTTTGACCTGTCCGTAGCTGAGGCCGTCCATGCGCACGTAGGGCGCCAGGTAGGTGTCGAGGGAGTTGAAGGCCTGTGCCCCGGCCCACTCGTTCTGGAGCGTGCCGACGAAGTTCGCGAGCTGGAGGAGCGCCGTGGAGAGGTGCCGGGGCGGCGACGACTCCGTCCTCGCCGGGACGCCGTTGAACCCCTGCATCAGGATGTCCTCGATGCTCCAGCCGGCGCAGTAGCCGACGATACCCATGTAGAGGTTGTGGATGTGGAGGTCGCCGGACCGGTGGGCGTCCGCAACCTCCTTCGGGTAGACGCGGCTCAGGGTGTACCTCTTCATCACCTCCCCCGCCAGGTGGAGGAAGACGGAGCTGAAGCTGTAGCTCAGGTTGCTGTTCTCCCTGCTCCGCCAGTCAACCTGCTGGAGATAGCCCTCAACCGTCCTCACGGCGTCGATCTTATCCTCCAGAGCTGAACCCTCCGCCGAGTTACTCCCATGAATTAAGGGCCTTTAAACGTGTTGGGGTAGCCCTTAGGGCGGCCGTCCATAAAACGCATATAAATAGAGGGGGAGGAACCGCTTGGCTAGAGGAATCTCTTCTCCATCTTTGTTATCTGCCGCTCGAAGATGTCCATGGCCTTGTCGACGTCCTCCTCGGTGATGATGAGCGGCGGGGCGATCCTGATGGTCGATCCCGACATGGTTGGCATGAGGAGGAGACCCTCATCCAGGCATCCGTCGCTCAGAGCCACGAGGGGGCGCTCCTCCAAGGGCGTCTCCGGGTCCTCCGCTACAAGGGGTTTCTTCGTCTCCTTATCCTTCACGAACTCGACTCCCTCGATGAGGCCCAGCCCCCTCACATCTCCGACCGATCTGTGCCTGTCCTGTATGCCCTTGAGGGCGTCCAGGAGGTATTCCCCCACCTTGGCCGCGTTCTCCGGTATGTTCTCCTCCACGTAGGCGTTGATCGCCGCCAGCCCCGCGGCGCACGCCAGCGCGTGGCCGCTGTAGGTGAAGCCGTGCATGAAGGACTTCTTCTCGGCGAAGAAGTCGGCGATCTTCCTGTTCATGACGGTGGCCCCCAGCGGCACGGTGGCGTTCGATATCCCCTTCGCGAGGGTGAGGATGTCCGGGGCGATCCCCCAGTGCTCGTGGGCGAAGAGCCTGCCGGTTCTGCCGCAGCCGGCGATCACCTCATCGAGGATCAGGAGCACGTCGTACTTGTCGCATATCTCCCTGATGGTGGGCCAGTACTCCTTCGAGGGTATGAGGACGCCCGCCGCCACGACCCCGGGGTCGGCTATGAACGCCGCCACCGTCTCGGGGCCGTGGAACTTGATCGCGTCTTCGAGGAACCGGGCGCAGCGCACCCCGCAGCCCGGGTATTCGAGGCCGAAGGCGCATCTGTAGCAGTATGGCGGGGGTATGTGGTAGAACCCTGGGACGAGGGGCTCGAAGGGGGAGCGGTTGGCGGCGACGCCTCCTGCGCTCATGGAGGCGTATGTGGAGCCGTGGTAGGCGTTCCACAGCCCTATGATCTTGAAGCGGCCCGTGTAAACTCTGGCGATCTTGAACGCCGCCTCGTTGGCCTCGGTCCCGCTGTTGCTGAAGAAGGTTCTCACGAGGTTCGGGGCCGTCAGCTCTGCCAGCCGCTTCGCCAGCAGGATCTTGGGTATGTTCAGGTAGGTGTTCTTGGTGTAGTTCACCTTCTCAACCTGCTCCTTGACGGCCTCGATCACCTTCTCGTTGCCCATGCCCAGGTTGACGTTGAACAGCTGGGAGAGGAAGTCCAGATACTCCTTTCCCGCTGCGTCGTAGAAGCGCGCGCCCTTGCCGCCGACGATGATCGGCTCTTTTTCAGGCCTCGTGTGCCAGGGCTTCAGGAGATATTTCGCCGCGTACTCGTAATACTTCTTCAGCTCAGCCTCAGGTATAGGTTTTATTTTTCGAGACATATTTTTCATCTTGAACTTTACATATGACTATTTAAAATGGCATCATGACGCGCTTCCCTTCCCGCCCTAATTTTTGTAAATCAAAAAAGGGAGTTATTCTTCTGGTGTTGCTTTCTTTTGTTTCCTCTGAGCTGTCTTCGATTTCGTATAATCTCACGGGCAAGTCCGCCGTGGGCAGGTTTGCGGGGGTTAGCATTATGGTGTTGGTGCCTGGCTGTTGCTTCATCCCGTAGAGGATGATCATCAATTTGAGTGTCATTTCCTGCGGGGTCGATTCGTACCTCTTCGCGACGCCTATATCTTCTGCGCTGCATGGAGTTCGGTTGTTGCTAGGGTTACCCTTGCCATGCGCTCGCGCTCTGTCTGAGTCTGTCTGCTTATCGCGTCCTACTAAAGTGTCTCCAGGGGAAAGGAATTTCAGGAGATCACGTCGCTGGTTTTGCCGATAGGAAGGGTATGCAGGAACACACGGAGATGGAGGTTCTATAAGAGATGGTTGGCCGAGAAGATCAAGGAAGGCACCGTTAGTTGTCTCACATGCAACTATAAGGTGGGTTTCATGGTCAAACGGGATCGGTCATGTGTTCTACAACCGAGGCTATACGAAGGTTCGGATGATCGGGAAGTTTATATTCTATATGAAATAAACATGGGTTATTTTGGAATAGATAGACCACAAATATTATAAAATCACCCAAAATAGGCTTTAAGTTGGGGGCAACTCGTCCGGTAAAGGCTTGGTAGCTCAACCTTTTTTGTAGCCTGAGTTGCCCCCTTTGACGTTCCCAATTAATTCATTAAAATCGTTTATCTAATTCTTTTCATATGCGTGTCTTTCGACCTACTACTTAGGGTCTAGCGCACCTCTTCTTCGCTAAATGATTAAATAGGTTAAAATGGTGTTTAGGGGCTCAGAGGCGGTTGTTTGGAGGCTGATTTTTTAGTTATAGGTAGTGGAATCTCGGGACTTAATTTCGCCCTCCAAGCGAAGAATTATGGTAAAGTCATGGTGGTTACGAAGAAGGAGATCATTGAGTCTAATACCAACTACGCTCAAGGCGGGATAGCTGCTGTCATGGGCGAGAGTGATGACTTCAAGTATCATGTCGCTGATACGCTGAAAGTGGGAGAGGGGCTGTGTAATAAACGGATTGTTGAGCTCATGGTGAAGGCTGCCCCCGAGCAGATTCAGAGACTGATCGACTTGGGGGTGGGTTTCGACAGGGAACAGGGGAGTCTGGCCCTCTCCAGGGAGGGAGGTCATAGTAGACGCCGTGTGATCCATGCGGGCGATATGACGGGAAACGTAGTTGAGAAGACCTTGGTTCAGAATTTGAGGGACCATAGGAACATAGAGGTTAGAGAGAATGCTATCGCAGTCGACCTAATTATTAGAAACAATAGATGCTTCGGAGCCAAAGTTCTGGATATTAAAAACGAGAGGATGCTCAGCTTGCTTGCCCCGATAACCGTCATAGCCACCGGTGGCGTAGGGCAGCTCTACAGCAAGACCTCGAATCCGGAGATAGCCACAGGCGACGGAATAGCCATGGCACTAAGGGCTGGATCGGAGATCGCGGACATGGAGTTCGTCCAGTTCCATCCCACCGTCCTAGATTGTGGGAAGAGCCCCTACTTCCTCATCTCTGAGACCGTGCGGGGAGAAGGAGGGATTCTTAGGAACTCGCTGGGTGAAGCTTTCATGGTCAGATACCATCCGTTGAAGGATTTGGCTCCGAGGGACGTCGTATCGAGGGCGGTGGTAGAGGAGCAGAAGAAGGGGCCTGTCTTTTTGGATGTACGCCACAAGGGAGAGGCGTTTCTCAAAAAGCGGTTTCCCTCAATCTACAGGGAATGCTTAAAATACGGCATATGTCCAGCTAAGGACCTCATCCCTGTCTCTCCGGCGACTCACTACCTTTGCGGGGGAATAAGAACCAACGAGTTTGGGGAGACGAACATCCCGGGCCTCTTTGCCTTCGGGGAGTGCGCTTGCATAGGTGTGCACGGTGCAAACAGGCTCGCGAGTAACTCGATGTTGGAGTGCCTGGTCTTCACCACTCTCGCCTTTAAACGAGTGAAACGATACCTAGGAAAAAGAATCGAGATGAGGCCAGAACCCGAAGAATCAATTACATTCGCTGAGGTGGATGCTGAAGCGGAGATGATGAGGCGTAAGGTGCAGGATGTAATGTGGCGGTATGTGGGCATAATAAGGAGTGTTGAGGGGCTGAGATACGCTTTGAGTGTCCTTCAGGATGTCGAGACTCAGGTAAACCGGATGATGACTCAAGGCGTGAGCGTCAGGCTGATAGAGCTGAGGAATATGATCGCGGTTGCAGAGCTTATCACGAGTGCAGCCCTGATTCGAAGGGAGAGTCGGGGGACGCATTTCCTGAAGGAGTACCCTGAACGGGATGATAGGAACTGGTTAAAGCACATAATCTTCTCAGGAGGCGAAACGAGGATCGAGAACCATATTAACTGAATTAATAGAATCAGAAACAACTAAGGTATTGCATTGCTTTACTTAAAACCTGCTTACCCAATTAGCGAGCCGAAAAGGGGGACTTGAGAAAGCGGCTCTGACAGAAGCTAGTTGAAAAATGCGTTGATGCAGTACGTCAGCATCTACGGCTTCATACGATGTAGTAGTTTATCACTTTCTCGATGCTCTTCGGCGGTTTCTCCTCGTTCATCTCGAAGAGTTCCTTCAGCGTCTCGATGAGCTTGGGCTCTATGCGTGCGACGTCCGTCAGGGTGACCAGCCCGACCAGCCTCCTCCCTTCGCCTGCGCGCTCCACCACGGGGAGCTTCTTGATCTTGTGCTCGAACATGAGCTTCACGGCGTCCTCCAACGCCAGGTCGGGGCCGACGACGATGGGCGGCCTCGACATGACCTCCTTGACGGGGGTCTTATCCGGGTCTTTGGCGGCGGCGACCACCCTCTTCAGCATGTCCCGCTCCGTCACTATTCCCACGACCCTGTCCTTCTCCAGGACCACCAGGCAGCCGATCTCCAGTTGACTCATGATCGCGGCGGCGTGCCTCACCGTCTGATCGGCGTTCACCGCGACCACGTTTTTGACCATCACGTCCCCGACGGTGAATATCATGCGGGAGCCCATCACACGGATTTCATGGGCGTATGAACCGTTAAAACCTTTTCTAAGCTTTAAACACGGTGCCATCGAGAGGTTGCAGCCTTAGGTGAATCGTCTTCGAGGCTGAATTTTTAATAGGGATTTGGAATTCATAATTTTCAAGTATAATCCTTCGAAAATGCCGGAGGGGAGTTGGATTGAGAAGGCTCCTTCTCTACGCATCGTTCATTATTGTTATAGTTGTCGCCGGCGCGGTCGTTGGAATTAACTTCAGCAGGGTTCCCCGCGGCCCTGGAGGAGAGGGGATCGAGGAGGCTCCACCGTCTTCGGAACCGTCGCCTGAGCCTCCCTCGCAAACATCGTCGGGGATTTCTGAGGAGGAGCAATCTGGCGAAGTTATGGTGACGCTTGATAACTACGACTGGAACAAGGGCGTGCCCTCCTGGGAAGTCCTGAACAATACGGCTGAGAGCCTCACGCGAATTCATGTTGAGCTATTGTATGGAGCGATCTCTGCGGGGCTCTTCGACCTCCCTCCTTTCCAGCCCCTCAATGAAACTTTAATTGAGGAAAATCATTCCATGAAGTCTAGGTTAAACGCGACGGTTTATCCGACGAGGTTCATGCTTCTCTACAGAGACGGCGGGTTCTACACCCTCGGGTCCAACGATCCGAATATAGACAGGTACCTCCGGGCGGTGATGACCGACTGCATAATGGCTAAAAAGGCGGGGCTGGCGGTTCACCTGGCGGCGAGCTTCTTCTCCGACTCGGGCTTTGAAAGTGTCAATGAGCTCCGCCAGGCATTAGATGACTGGGACCGCATAGTTAGGCGGCTTGCAGCGCTGTCGGAGAAATACAAGTTCGAGTTCTTCAACCCCATAGGGGAGCTCGACCACTTTTTAAGGGTTGACAGCGGGCTAAACCTGCCGGAGAGGGAGGTTATCGAACTCTTCAACGAGTATAGCTCCAAGTACGCCGCGACGACTAAGGCCTTCTTCAAGGGGAAAACCGTCATCCAGCTGGGCGACGCCCACCCCGCGTTCAGGGAGAGCCTTCTCTCCTACGACCTCTCATGTATGGACCTCGTGGGCATCCTCACGGGATCGAAGATCTCCCTTTTTGACGCGGGCCAGTTCCAAAACGATCTCCTAGAGACCGCGGGCATCATGAAAGACCTCTGTCAGGAATGGAATAACAGCTGGTACATCAGCGAGATCTGGTTCTACGATGACAAACCTGTTACGGAGGAGAAGCTTGAGCAGCAGTCCCGCTGCTTCGAGGCCCTCTTCGACACCCTAAGACAGATCGACCCCGAGGTCCATCGAGGGCCGGCGGGAGTGCTGATCATGAACTGGAACCTACATGAGGAGCAGATCTTCGCCGACGTTATAAACAGACCCGCGGAGTCAGTGATCCAGGCGTTCTTCTCCTCTCACGCCGGGGCGCCCGAGGCGGAGGTCGTCGTCGCGGTGTATCCCGGCGCTGAGCCGGCGTGGCTCCCCGATGATCTATGGGCGGATATGGGGGTGAGGGGGGAGGTATCCTCCGAGGCTTTCATGGTTGATGCGGCCTTTGAGGATGTTTCAGCTTGGTACCAGGAGCAGATGGTCGGATGGGATGTTATCGACGAGGGCTCTTTTTCCGACGCGGAACAGGGCGTGGCGGTCTTCTACCGTCTCCTAAAACAGGGCGCGGATGGCGTTTACATAGTCGTGCTGAAAGACCAGAATATCCCCGGCGGCAAGGTGCTGATCGGCGTCTCCTCGGGGCCTTGGGACCTTCTACAAGGATGCAAGCCCTCGATGTTCGCTTCTATGGGCCCCTCCGAGGGAGGGGAGGGTCTTACGTACTCCGAGTTCTACGACCTGCCCGAGCTTGGCGAGGGCGTCGTCGTCCTCGGGACCTGTCCCTTGGAGATCAGCGCGTTCAGCGAGGTCGAGCCCCTTGGATACCTGAACCCAGAGGGCGGGCACACCTTCCCCTCGGATCACTCTGGGCTGGTGTTCGTGGACCCCAGCAGGTTTTATAATGTTAGGGCTCCGGCTGATGGAATAATCGTCGAGATCGAATACAGGGTCGAGACGTGGCCTCCGGATAGTGGGAGGACCGGGACCTACGATGACTTCAAGGTGGTCATCGCCCTCTCCAAGACCTTCATGACCTTTCTGGACCACCTCTCAGAGATCGATGAGTCGATTCTCGACGTGACGGGGCCCCTGGAGGTCGGCTTCAACCGCGTCGAGATTCCCGTCGAGGAGGGGCAGATAATCGGCAGGGCGGGAGGGCGGCCGAAGGCCCAACTCGGGCTGGATTGGGGCATCTTCGACAAGAACGTAAGCCACTACGTTAACCCGGAGAGGTATGGGAGGTACGCTCACGTCGAGTCCTTCATCCCGTACTGCCAGGAAGAGCTGAGGGAGACCCTGCTCTCCAAGGTGAAGCGGACTGCCGAGCCGAGGATAGGGCAGTTCGACTACGATGAGCCGGGCAAGCTCGTCGGCAACTGGTTCCTCGAAGGCATAGACCCCAAGGACCCGCTCTCGGACTGGGAGAAGCACCTCTCCTTTGTCTATTACAACATGGACCCCAACAGCATCAGAATAGGGATCGGCGGCACGTTACCCATAAGAAAGGGCGCATACAGCGTAAAGGGGAACTCTCCAGATCCAGCGGAGGTCACCGTCGACACTGGAATGGTCGTATACTACTTGGATAGCCCATCCGAATACGGCCTCGACCGCCTTCCCAGGGCGACCCTCATAGTGGAGATGGTTGGACCGGAGAGGATAAAAGTCGAGGCATTCGAAGGCTGGGTCGAGAACCCGGAGTTCACAGAAAGCGCGTTATACTATACCCGTTAATTCTTTAATTCGGTTCTAATCTTCGATCGCTCTAGGTTCGCGCGTTTTCTCTGGGGCCTATGTTTTTGCATGCGCCCTGTGAGGTCTTTATCCGCGTTGATGCGAAGATGCCTAGTCTGGGCCTAGACGGTCATCACGTATAAGGAGGCCAGAATAGTGATTATTTGTAGGTCGTTGATGCAATGAGCTGATGAGGTGGCTCTGGAATGGCCTCAAAGGCTGATGAGGTTCTACGACGCATAGAGCGCGATGCCCGAGATCGGTGGTGCCCCATCATAGGGCCTAGGAAGGGGCGGATTCTGGCGGATCTAGTTCGTCAAAATAAGCCGAAACGGATACTTGAGATCGGAACTCTGATCGGGTACTCGGCTATAACAATGGGGAAAGAGCTGAACGGCAACTCCGAGATCGTGACCATCGAGATCGATGAGCGGGAGGCGGAGATGGCCCGAAGGAATATAGAGGAAGCGGAATTGAAGCCCGAGGTGAAGGTGATCGTGGGAGACGCGCTGGAGGTCATCCCCCAACTCGAGGGCATTTTCGACATGGTGTTCATAGACGCCGCCAAGGACGAGTACCTCGAATACCTGAGGCTCGTTGAGGGCAAGATCCGCGAGGGAGCGGTGGTCGTGGCCGATAACGTCGGTCCACACGTGTACATGACCCGGGATTACTTGGATTATGTGATGGACTCAGATAGATACGCGAGCCGGTTCATCCCCGTTGGAAGAGATGGGATTGCTGTGAGCGTCAGGCTGTGAATCTCTCTATTGCCGCGGCCTATTTCAGTAGCTTGGCCTCGGCGAGCTTCTCCACGGCCCTGATGACTGCCTGGGTGCCTTTCTCCCTCAGGCCCTCGGCGTCGAGGCTCCGGAACATCTGGTGGACGACGCTCGTGCCGACGAGGGGCATCTTGATCTCCGCCGCCGTCTCCATGATGAGCCTCAGGTCCTTCAGGTAGTCCTTCACCTTGAAGCCGGGCTCCAGGTCCCCCTTCAGCAGCCTCGCCCCGTTGTTCGTCAGCTGCCAGCTCCCGGCTGCTCCGCCGGAGACCGCCGCGTACGCCTTCTCCAGGTCGACGCCCGCCTTTGACGCGAACATGAGGGCCTCCGCCACCGCAAGCATGTTCAGCCCCACCAGTATCTGGTTGCAGAGCTTCACCGTCTGCCCCATGCCGTGGCCGCCGACGTGGGTGATGGTCTTACCCATCGCCTGGAAGATGGGGAGGCACTCCTGAAACGTCTCGGCGTCCCCGCCGACCATGATGCTCAGCGTCCTGTTCCGCGCGCCGATGGCCCCGCCGCTCACCGGGGCGTCCAGCATCCTGATGTCCTTCTTCGCGAGCTCCGCGGCGATGCGCCGGGTCACCGCGGGGGAGATGGTGCTCATGTCGATGACGATGGTCCCGGGCTTGGCCCCGTGGATGACGCCCTCGGGCCCCAGCAGCACCTCCTCCACGTCCGGGGAGTCGGTGACGATATCGATGACGACGTCGGACCGCTCTGCCACCTCCCGGGGAGAGCCCGCGCCCTCGGCGCCGGCGTCGAGGAGGGGCTTCATCTTCGACCGGGTCCTGTTCCAGACGGTGAGAGGGAACCCCGCCTTCAGCAGGTTCATGGACATGCCGCTGCCCATGAGGCCCAGGCCTATGAACCCTACACGCTTCACAAATTCCACCGGAACCTAAAGGGTGGCGGAGGCTCTAAACCCTTTCGCCTCAGCTGACCTGCCTCTTCAGGATCAGGAGGTAGTGGCTGCCGGAAAGGCCCAGTAGGATGAGGGCGATGCCGAGAATGAGCATCGTCGTCGCCCTCTTCGAGTCGTATGCGATCTGCGTGCTCCGGTAGGCGGTGAACATCCCGACGAAGATGAGGAGGGTGAAGATCATGCTCAGGATGCTCTCGTTGAGGGTCTGCTCGGACATATATGGATGAACAGCGACCCATCCCTTCGGCCCGGGCAGGAGAGCCGGCGGGTTGTCCAGGAGATCGTAGATGCCTCCGCCGACGATGAAAGCGGTGAAGAGGACGAGAGAGACCGTGATCAGCGTCAGAGGCGCCCTCACCCGTGTCTTCCTGTGCCTGAAATCGCTGACCAGCCGCCTCATCTTTCTGCCTAAGGACGGGATATGCTAGCCCTCCTCGGAGACAGAGTTATCCGCCGCTCAATATATGGCTTTTTCCTTCCACCGTCCCCTTTCAACGATTTTTTTCGATAATACTTTAATTTGGGTCCTTGCTCAGGTATTGGGGGATGGATGGTGCCGCAGAAGATCGTGTGCTCAGGGTGCGGCTTCTGTCTCTATGAGGGGGATCTTCTCAAGTCGCCGCAGGACATCATAAAGAAGTACAACGGGAGATGCCCCAACTGTAACAAGAAGCTGGATTTCTCTCCTGAGAGCGTCACGGTCAGCCCCTACAGAGCGGAAGAAGCCGACGCGAAGTGATCTCTGCGAGGTTTTCCCGCCGGTTAGACGAATAGTTTTAACGTGGATGCCGCCACTAGGATACCGTGGGATCAGGTTTGGATTTGAAGAGGACGCATCTGTATGCGTATCACAAGGAGCACGGTAAGATCGTGGACTTCGGGGGGTTCGCGATGCCTGTCTGGTTCGAGGGGGTCTTCCCGGAGCACCACGCCGTCCGCAACGCCGTCGGCATCTTCGACACGAGCCACATGGGGAGGGCGATGGCCGAGGGCCCCGACGCGGAGAGGTTTCTCAACTACATGGTCACCAACAACGTCGCCGCCCTGGAGCCGATGAACGGCCTCTACACCGTCATGTGCAACCCCCGGGGGGGCATCGTCGATGACCTCATCGTCTACAAGCTCGCCGCCGACAGGTTCTTCATCGTCTACAACGCCTCCAACCGGGAGAAGGACTTCGCCTGGTTCAAGGGCCACTCCGAGGGCTTCGACGTCAGCTTGAGGGATGTCTCCGACGAGGTGGCGATGGTCGCGGTCCAGGGGCCGAGGGCTGAGGAGACCCTCCAGAAGATCTGCTCCGAGCCGGTCTCGGAGATCGGCCGCTTCGAGCTGGCCCAGGTGAAGCTGTGCGGCTTCGACGCCTTGATGGCGAGGACGGGGTACACCGGCGAGGACGGCTTCGAGTTCTTCCTCCTCGACACGCCCCTCGGGAGCCCGGAGAAGGCGCTGGAGGTCTGGAACGCCCTGCTCGAGGCCGGCGAGGAGTTCGGCATCAAGCCGTGCGGCCTGGGCGCCCGGGACAGCCTGAGGCTGGAGGCGGGGCTCTGCCTCTACGGCAACGACATCGACGACGAGACGAACCCGCTGGAGGCCCGGCTCAGATGGGTGGTGAAATTCAAGAAGCCCGGCGGCTTCATCGGCAGAGAGGCGCTACTGAAGGTGAGGGAGGAGGGGGTGAAGCGGACCCGCGTCGGCATCATGATGGAGGAGCGGGGCATCCCCCGGCACGGCTACGAGATCTGGGACGGGGACGAGCGCATCGGCGTCGTCACCAGCGGGGGGCTGAGCCCGACCCTCGGCGTCGGCATCGCCATGGGCTACGTGCCCCCGGCCTACAGGAAGCTCGGAACCTCCGTCAAGATCAAGATACGGAACAGGCTGGCAAAGGGAAAGATTGTTAAGTCTCACCCCTTCTATGATGAATCTAAATACGGATGGAAGAGGGACCGGAAGTGAGCGAAGCATACAAGATCCCGGACGGCCTCTACTACACGGAGGAACACGAGTGGGTGAAGAAGCTGGAGGACGGCACCGTCCTCGTGGGCGTCAGCGACTACGCCCAGAAGCAGCTCCATGAGATCGTCTACGTCGAGCTGCCTGAGACCGGCAGCGAGGTCAGTCAGATGGACTCCATCGGCGCCGTGGAGTCCGTGAAGGCGGTCTCAGACATGTTCGCGCCCGTCTCAGGGACCATCGTCGAGGTGAACGAAGCGCTCCTCGACAGCCCGGAGCTCATCAACGAGGACCCATACGGCGAGGGCTGGATCGCCAAGATCGAGCCGACGGACCTCGACGCGGACCTGACGAAGCTGATGGACGCCGAGGCCTACAGGGCGCATGTGGCGGCGCAGGCGCATTAGCCGCCCCCTGTGCGGGGGTTCCCAAGTGGCCAAAGGGGGTAGGTTCAGGTCCTACTGGATTAGTCCTACGTGGGTTCGAATCCCACCCCCCGCACCATCCTAACTCGGTGGGGCTCCGAAGACCGTTTTTGTTCATATACATACACAACGCCGCGAGGAGTCAGATAGCCGAGGCCTTCCTCAACGAGATGGCGGCGGGGAGGTACCTCGGCATCAGCGCCGGGAGCCAGCCGGCGGAGCGGGTGAACCCGGGTGCCGTCAAGGTCGTGGCAGAGCTGGGCATAGACATCAGCGGCAGGAGGCCGAAGAGGCTCGCCGCGGAGATGGTTGAGAGGGCGGACGTGGTGGTCATCATGGGCTGCGGAGAGGAGGTCTGCCCCGTCGTGCCCAAGGTGATCTAGGACTGGCGGCTGGAGGACCCGGAGGGACAGCCCCTGGAGGCGATCCGCCGGATAAGAGATCAGATCAAGCGCAGGGTCGAACAGCTCATCGAAGCCCTCGACAGCGGAGCTGTGGGAACCGACCCCAGGGGCGGGTCGAGTTCAGGAGTTCGCTGATTAGGAGCTGAGTTCCTTGATGGCCTCGATCATCTTGTCGTTGTTGGGCGGGCATCCCAGGACATACCGCCCCGCCTTCTCCAGGTGTCTGAGGCAGGTGCCCATGATCAGCGGCCTCCGCCCCAGCCCTTCGGGTGGCTCGGCCTGGGGGCCGACGACGATGACGAGGCCGCGGATCTCCCCCAGCAGACCCATCTGCTCTAGGTCGTAGAAGACGCTGCGGATGGTGCCCCGGCAGGCGCTGCACGCCCCCTTCTCTATGATGATGACGCCCTCCTGGGGCGCGAGATCCATGGGCGGCCTCTTGAAGCTGCGGGCGGCGGCGTCGATCGGCTCGCCGACCACCTCGATGCCGGAGCCGTCGAGGCTGACCAGCCCCTGCTCGGCGGCCAGCTTCAGGTACTCGATCTCGTCGGGGGAGAAGCCCATGACCCGGGCGCCGACCACGTCGAGGCTGTAGACGTCGGTGCCCGCCATAACGATGTCCATCTCGACGGCGTCGCCGAAGGAGGGGCCGAGGCCCTCCATGGCGTGGATGGCGTCCACGACGGTCAGGTCGACGGGGACCGCCTTGTTGAGGTCGACGATGGCCTTCGCCAGCCCGACGCGGTGGAAGAGGCGCTTCTGGGGCTTGGGGATGACCCCCTTCATGTTCTTCATCCCCAGCGTCATCAGCATCTGGTCATGGGTCTTCATCACGGGGACGTTCACCCGTACGTCGGCCTCGTAGAACCGCCGGGAGACGGAGACCCGGCTCAGGATGAGGGGGTCCGGCACATCCACGGCGACGAGGTCGTCGGCGTCCACATCCACCACCTCGGCGCCGCCCCTCTCCGCTGCCTCCCTTATCCCGCTGAGCTCGAAGGCCTCAGCGGTGGGCGCCCCGTACCCGGAACCCTCGACCACGAGGACTTCCCCAGCGCCGGCCTCGAGGGCAAGCCTGATGAGGGCCTTGATGACCCTGGGGTCGGTTGTGACGCCCCTGCCCGAGAGCCTCCCCGTCACGATGTTCGGCTTCAGCGCAACGGTGCAGCCCTCCTCGATGTCGGCCATGCCTCCGACGAGGTCCACTGCCCTCCTCACCATCCCGAGGATGGCGACGGCGTCCGGCTGCCTCGGCCCCTTGACGATGGATACCTTGGGCATACTCTCTACCTGGGCTTACTGGGGTCCACGGGTCTAAATAGTTTCCCAGCTCCCTCGGGGGAAAGGGGTTAAATCGCCGGAGCGCCAGGTTACCGCGCGGTGTCGTGGAATGGATGAAAGGGCCGAGGTCCGGTTCATAGGCGAGGTGGAATCCGCCGGCGACACCGCGACCATCCGCATCTACCCAGAGTTCTGCCCAGGCCTCCTGGGCGTTGAGGACTACTCCCATCTCATAGTGCTCTACTGGCTGCACCTCAGGGACGACGAGAAGAACCGGGGAACCCTGCGCGTCATTCCGCGCAGGCATGAGGGCGCCCCCCTCACCGGCGTCTTCGCCTGCCGCAGCCCCTCAAGGCCGAACCCGATAGGGCTGACCGTGGTGGAGCTGGAGGCCGTCGAGGGCTGCAGGCTCACCGTCGGCGGCCTGGACGCCCTCGAGGGTTCGCCCATCATCGACATAAAGCCATACTCGCCCCGGGGGGATTCTGTCCCCGACGCGCGGGCTCCCGAGTGGACCTTCCGCGGCCCTCCGACCTAGATGGCCCGGGGTATTGGCTTCCGTCGGAGCTCAGTGCAGGAGTAGGCCGACGACCCTCGCCGGCGCTCGTTAATCCCTCTTGTGCTTCTCCAGCGGGTTCCTGATCTCCGTGGGGTGTATTTGAAGGTGGAGGGGTGGGGGTCACGAAACAAGATTAAATACCCTGCATCATCTTATGATGTCGGAGGCGTATCAGGATGGTTAAGACCACCGTGTCCATCATCAAGGCGGACGTCGGGAGCCTCGCGGGGCACACCGTCGTCCCCCAACCCCTCATCGACGTCGCCAACAGGAAGCTCGCCGAGGCGAAGGAGACGGGGCTCATCAACAGCTTCTACGTCTTCAACGCCGGAGACGACCTGGAGCTCCTCATGACCCACTTCAAGGGGGAGAGCAACGAGGAGATCCACCGGCTGGCGTGGGACACCTTCGTGGCGGCGGCGGAGAAGGCGAAGAAGCTGAAGCTCTACGGCGCGGGGCAGGACCTGCTCAGCGACGCGTTCAGCGGCAACGTCCGGGGTATGGGGCCCGGCGTCGCCGAGATGGAGTTCGAGGAGCGCCGCTCTGATCCGATGATCGTCTTCGCCGCCGACAAAACGGAGCCCGCCGCCTTCAACTACCTCCTCTACAAGATCTTCGCCGACCCCTTCAACACCGCCGGCCTCGTCATCGACCCCCGGATGGCCGACGGCTTCGAGTTCGAGGTCCTTGACGCCATCGGGCACAAGAGCGTCACCCTCAAGACGCCGGAGGAGTCCTACTCGCTGCTCGCCCTCATCGGCACCACGGAGCGGTACATGATCTCGAAGATCCGGCGGGCTGAGGACGGCGAGATCGCGGCTGTGTCGAGCACGACGAAGCTGTCCCTCATCGCCGGCAAGTACGTCGGCAAGGACGACCCCGTCTGCCTCGTCCGGGGCCAGAGCGGGTTCCCCGCGATGGGGGAGATCACCGCGCCCTTCCTCCACACCTACCTCGTCGCCGGCTGGATGAGGGGGAGCCACTGGGGCCCCTTCATGCCTGTGGGGCTCAAGGACAGCAGGTGCACCGTCTTCGACGGCCCGCCGAGGATCGTCGCCCTCGGCATCCAGGTGGCGGACGGCAAGTTGGCCTCCGACGACCAGGGAAGGCCCCTCATCGTCGACATCTTCGCCGACCCCGGCTTCGACCTCGCCCGGAGGGAGGCCTTGGAGCTGGCGGCCGCCCTCAGGAGGATGGGGGAGTTCGAGCCCGCGCGGCTCGGCCCCGGCGCCATGGAGTACACGACGCTGCCCCAGGTGCTGAAGAAGCTGGAGCCTCGTTTCAAAAAGGTCTAACCCCCATTCCTTTTTCTTCCGATGGACCCGCGGATAGGTTTTTAACTGCCCTTCCGTGTCGGGGGCCTTAACCCTGTTTTCTCTGAGTCGTTCCCGCCCTACAGCCAGTCGGCGAGCTTCTGCATCATCTCCACGACGTCGCTGGTGGCGGCAAGCTCGATGAGGGTCACCGACGGGTTCCGCTCCAGCCTCTGGTAGAACCGGACCATGTCGTAGTCGTAGCCGAGGAGGACGATGAGGACCCGAACCCCCGACCGGCCCATCGCGTCCAGCATCTCCACCGCCGAGTCGCAGAGCCCCTCCGTCTCCAGGTCCGGCGAGTAGACCGGCTTCCCGTCGGTGATGACCACGAGCCGCTCGGGCTCGAGGAGGGCTGCCTCCCTCAGCGCCAGGTCGAGCCGCGTCTCCTCGTCCCGGGGCTCGACGTCGTCGGCGGACTTCTCGGGGCGTATGCCGAGGCCGAAGGAGTAGAGGGCGTTGTTGTACTGGACGGCGTCCACCACCTTGGCGAGGAACCTGCCCACCTTGATCTTCGGGTACTCCTCCCAGAGGGACCAGGGGTTCGCCATGCTCACGCTCCGGTCGAGGAGGACGACGGTTCGGGCCTCCCGCTTGCGCCTCCGCACCAGCCCCTTGGAGTAGACGGTCATCTCGCTGAGGAGGGTCCGCGTCGACACCGGGTGGACCGTTTTCCCGTCGAAGGCGGTCACCTCCCGCTCCTCGATGAGGGGGGTGAAGGACTCGAGGAGTTCCACGAACTCGTAGAACCGGTCCCTCTCCAGCATCTCCCGGACCCTGCGGGCGACGTCGTAGTCGAGGACTGGGTGCATCCGATGCCTCCGCCTCCTGATGGGTCTGAGGGGGAGGAGCCTCCGCCGAGGCCTCTCAACGGGCGGCCCCCTGAGCCTCACGGTGATCACGTCGCCGCGTCGCGTCACAGAGGAGATGACGGGTCTCTGGGCGCCCTCCGCGTCGAGGGTGAGCCTCCCCTCCTCGATAAGCCTTTCAAGCCTCTGCCTGAGGCTCCTCTCGTCCTCGGCCACGAAGCCGCGGCTCGTGTAGGCCCCGTCGATGTAGACGCCCCTGCCGCCTCGGGCCCCTCCCTCCAGCTCGAAGCAGGCGAGGTAGACGCGTCGGTCCTCGCTGGTGGGGCGCCGGCTGAACATCCGCCTACTCCCAGACGTATCTCTCTATCTTCGCCTTCGCCTCCTCGTACTCCCGGAGGCCGAAGACGTTGACCACCCGCATTTTCAGCATCCTGTCCACCGCCAGCTTGAGGAGCTCTTCCCTGTTCTGGTACACGTCTCGGTACCTGTTGTACTCCTGGGCGAACTTGATGAGGTTGCGGACGCTGATGGGGACGAGGTACCGCATCCGCCCCACCTCCCGCTTCACCCAGATGAGGAAGTTGACGACGCTCTCGGGCAGCTTGTAGGGTTCGAGGAGCTCCCGCACGGCGTTGTCGGGGGTCGTCCCCCAGAGGATGATCTTGCCGAACCGGTCGAGGAAGGCGGCGTCCGGCGTCTCCTGGACGACGCTCTCCAGGTTGCTGGCCGCGACGACGCTGAACTCCTCCGGCAGGAAGTAGAGCTTCCCGTCTACGGGGTTGGTGAAGCTCTTGTTGTTCATCGCCTCAAAGAGGATGACCTGGGTCTTCGGCCGGAGCTTCATCACGGCGTCGATGAAAGCGATGGGCATCCCCTTCGCCGCCCCCGTCGCGATCTGCATCAAGCAGCCCAGGTGGATGGGGTTGCGGCCGACGAAGGCGCTCGGGTTGAAGCCTGCGACGAGCTCCCTCTCCGAGACCTCCTCGTTGCAGTGGAAGTAGATGCCGCCGAGCCGCTTCTGCAGCTGCAGCAGGAGCTCCGTCTTCCCCTCGCCGTGGGGGCCGAGGATGAGGACGTTGTCCCTCATGCGGATGGCCCGGATGAGCCGCCTGATCTCGTCGTCGTGTCCCTTCACCATCGAGGCGATCTCCTTGAGCAGCGCCTCGTCGTCGATGGGGATCTCCTCGGCGGCGCCCTCCGCCTCCTCCTCCACGAGGACGTCCGTCGCCTCGTCCTCCGCCGCCTCCATCAGGGCCAGCATCTCCTTCAGGTCTCCCCTCACCACCTCCTCCATGGCGGGGGAGAGCAGCCCGTCCGTCACCATCAGGGGCAGGTAGCTGAGGTAGTTCCTGAACCTCCTCTCGACGGCGGCGAGGATCTCGGCGTCCCTCCCCTCGCCCAGGACGAGGCCGAGGCTCCGCTGCTGGAACCTGATGCGGGAGAGGTCCGCCTGGAGCTGCTCCAGCTCCGACTTGAGCCGGGAATACTCGTCGAGGAACTCCCCCGTGGCCTTCTCGCCCGCGGCGCGGCGCTGATCCATCTCGCCGAGCCTCCGCCGGACGTTCTCGATCTGGACTCTCACGTCGGTGAGCTCCCTCATGAACGCCTTCTTCCGCTCCACCGCCTCGAGGGTCGTCGATATGTACTCCTTGTAGAGCTGCTCGAAGACCTCCTTGGAGACCCTGCGCGCCCTCAGCAGCTCCATCAGCCGCACGCGCCAGACGAGGTAGCTGGTGAGGCGGCTCTCGGGCTCCACGGAGACGTCGGTGACGCCGAGCCCCTCCAGGGAGAGCTCCCCCCGCCTCGGCTTCGCCTCGGGCGGCTTCCTCTTCGGGGGCAGGCTCGCTCCGCAGTAGATGCAGGCGGGGGTCCATGGGACGAGGGCCTTGCAGCTGGGGCAGGTCACGTAGTCCTCGCTTTCAGCGGCGGTCATCCGTCACTCAACTACCTCTAAAAGGTGAACTGCAGTATATATTTTGAACATCTCATGAACCTCGTTTTTCGTGGAGAATAAGGAAAACAGCCCAC
The DNA here is from genome assembly GCA_003662205.1 of Candidatus Bathyarchaeota archaeon. Lineage (GTDB taxonomy): Archaea > Thermoproteota > Bathyarchaeia > TCS64 > TCS64 > B46-G15. Next base: position 1,446 of record QMXQ01000006.1, on the reverse strand, counting down.
CAGAGAGCGATCTTGACAGATCGCCTGCAACAGCCCGTCCCGTCTATGAGAGAAAAGGCGTAAAAAACGCGGCCACCGAAGCGGCGGCTTGATAACAACGGTTAAACCTTGCAGGCCGGACCACCGCCCCGAAGGAGCGACGGCGGAGTAACAGATTAATATCCCTCTGAAACGTATATCTGAGGTGCGCGGCCGTAGTCCAGCCTGGTTAAGATATCTGCCTGCCACGCAGACGACCCGGGTTCAAATCCCGGCGGCCGCACCAGCTTCTAACGCGCATATCCCGGGAGCAGGCCGCCGCAGTGTAACGTTTAAATTTCGTCCCCATCCCTAGACACCCGAAATGATCGGGATGCATCTGATCATGGACGGAGTCCTCCGCCGCCGCATCGGGAAAGAGACGGTCTCCCAGGTTCTGTCCGAGCTCCCCGCCGAGATCGGGATGAGGGTTCTGGCGGGGCCGCTGGTGGTGGAGGGGAGGCCCGAGAACCCCGGCTGGACGGGGATCGTCGTGATCGACAAGTCCCACATCGCCATCCACACCTTCGACGACGGCGACAAGGCCTCCATCGACGTCTTCTCCTGCAAGCCCTTCGACAAGGAGGCTGTGCTCCGCTACCTTGAGAGGCGGATCCCATTCGCGAAGGTAAACATAAGGATGCTAACACGGACTGAGGAGTGAACCCTCGCGGCGGCTCCACGCGCGACGCGGGCACAGCCCAAAGACAGAAAAGGGATCTCTCTCCACTTGAGAGTGGGGATGATCCGCCGTCTCGACCGCTCCGGCCTCCGCCAGCTGAGGGGCAGAGGCGGCTACGTGCTGAACATCGGCAGCTCAGGGGCCCGGATCCACCGGGCCAGCTGTCCCACCGTGGAGTGGATGAACCCCGACAAGCGGGGCGGCGTCTACCACGCGGGCACCCTCAAGGAAGCCCTGAAATGGCTTGAGGCAGAGTCGATCGAAGGCGTGCCCTGCCGGCTATGCCTCCCGGCGCTCGCCTACAAGCCCCGGCCCAAGAACCTGAGAGCGCATCTCAAGCAGCTCAGCATCTAGAATCCGCCGCAGAACCCTCGGCCCATCGATGTTGCTGGGCTTCCCGCGTAAGGCGGGTTCAGGCATCCCCTGCGCAGAGTTCCCCTAACCTTCTCAGCCCGTCCTCCCTTTCGCCGGGCCGGAGGCTGACGCCGACCAGGGGGACCTCGATCCCTCTGCGGTGCATCTCCGCCTCCAGCGCATCCATGAGGTGCCCCCGGCCGGGGAGGCTGACGATCTCTCCGCCCATGGTTCTGGAGACCCTGCTGACGCCGCAGCTCGGGGAGTTCTCCACCCCCACCACCGCCACGATCCTCATCTCGGGGTCCCCCCCTTCGAGGAGGCGCTCCATCAGGTCGCAGGCACCCCTGGCGATCTCAAGGCACCGCTGCCTGAACTCGGGCGTGTCGTAG
>QMXQ01000005.1 GCA_003662205.1 Candidatus Bathyarchaeota archaeon | reverse complement strand
GGGAAGGTCCTGGTGAGGCGGATAGGCCCCGAGGCCCTGTCGGGGAGGATCGTCGAGACCGAAGCATACTACGGCGGGGGGGACCCGGCCTCCCGGGCCTATAGGGGTAAAAAGAACTTCAACAGGGTGATGTTCGAGACCCCCGGCCGGGCGTTCATCTACATGGTCCACACCTGGTGGCTCCTGAACATCGTCGCACACCGGGAGGGCGAGGTGGGAGCGGTCCTGATAAGGGCCTTGGAGCCCCTCGGCGGGGTGGAGCTCATGAGGAGGAACAGAGGGCGGAGCGACATCCGCGACCTGACCACGGGCCCCGGCAAGCTGACGAGGGCGCTGGCCGTGACGAAGGAGCTGAACGGGGTGGACGTCACCAGGGAGGACAGCCCGCTGACGGTGGCCGAGGGGCCCCGCGAAGACTTCGAGATCGGCGCCTCCCACAGGATCGGCGTGAGGGTGGACCTGCCGCAGAAACTGCGGTTCTTCATAAAGGGGAACCGCTTCGTCTCAAGGTGAAGGCGGCTCAAAGGCGATCATCTATGTTCTATCTCGACGCCGAGCTTTTTTAGGGCGACCTCCACCTTCTTCCGCTGGTAGCCCTTCATCCCCTTGTCGAGGACCGCCTTGTCGACGCCGTCGACGGTCCGCTCCACCATCTGACGGATTAGATCAGGTGTCAGGAGGTCGAGGGCGTACTTGGGGCAGATGTGGCCGAAGGCGGTCTCCCGCTCCATCACCGTGAAGGTGGGGCAGTAGTGGCCGCCGCCGAAGCCCACGGCGACCGGCGCCTCCCCCTTCGATGCGATGCCCCTCATTATGGCCTCGGCGAGGTAGGCGCCCGCGGCCTCGTCCGCCCACTGCCGCTTGCCGCTGCCGAGCTCCGCGAAGAACATCGGCGTCTCGAACTCCGTCGGCGAGTGGTGGGTCGCCTCCAGCGAGACCTCGTAGCCGCGCGGGGGGTCTCGGAGCAGTTCGAGGAAAACGTCGCGCATGGGGTTGGCGGGGGCGCGCTGTAGCTCGCGGTTCCTGCCGCCGTACATCGCCTTGCCGAAGTTTCCCGTCGGGTGCACCGTGAGGCAGGGGGTGCCGCTGCTCGACCAGTGGCGCGACGCCACGACGTAGTAGTCGATGCCGTACCTCTCGGCGAGGGCGTCGTAGTCGGCGGGGTACGGCCTCGGCTCAGGAGGCATCCGGTACTTCTCGGCGGGGACGATGAGATGCTCGATGATGACCAGGTAGATCCCGCCGAGCTGGAGGACCTCGCTCCGCTCGGTCTCCTCGAAGCCCATGTCCCTGAAGGCTTTGAGCATGGTGACACCAGCGGGATCGGACCTCGACAGCGTGATGCCGACGTTCCCCAAGCCCTGCACCCCTGCAACGGTGAATAGGCGACCCCTCAAAGTATTAATCTTTAGGGTGGAAGAGACGAGAACGGGGCGCTTGATCGGAGTCTCGGCTCCGGAGCGGCGCAGTTGTGGAGGCATATAATATTAAGTGGGTTTTGCCTCTTTCCGTTTGGTGCGGGCTGATGCCCAGGGCTAGGAAGGGGGCGGTGCAGATCCGGTTCGAGATACTGGAGTACCTGTACTACAACCCCGAGCCCCAGCCGAGGACCCATATCTGGAGGAGGGCGACGACGCTGAGCTACGACGACTTCCAGAAGCACCTCGCCTACCTGAGGAAGAGGGGGCTGGTCGTGGAGGACGGCGATGGCAACTGCTACATCTCGAAGGAGGGGCGCGGCGTCTATGACAAGCTCAGGAGGGTTCTGCCTTCCATCCTGTAGGGTTCACCATTGGTGCGCAGGCTTTATCAGCCCGGCCGCGAGATGAGGAGTGATTCAAGGTGGATGAGAGCAGGAAGGAGGCCCGCCTCCCCCTACGCACCCTTCACGAGTTCCTGTTCGAGATCGAGAGGGAGTGGGACAAGTTCAGGACTGGTTCGCTCTTGAGCATCGTCACCTCCCTGCTGCTGTTCGTCCTGTTCCTCCCCCGGTTCTTCCTGTTCACCCTTAGGCGGGGCGGACCCCTCGACAAGGTCTTCGTCTTCGCCATCATCGCCACCCTCCTCTACAACGTCTACCTGGCGTACGGCCAGCACGAGTTCTACCGTAGGTGGGAGAAGCGGCTGGGGCTGCTCCTCCACATGGAGGAGGAGATCCTGGGGGAGGAGAGGTAGACCGCAGAGCTTCATTTGTGGTGAATACGTGAGGTGAGAAACCGCTTTAAAAAAGGGGGCAGCCGTTACCCCCGGTGAAAAACGGGTGGAGAACAAAACGAAATACACGGCTGCCCTGATGATCGCCCTCCTCGCCGTCGGAGCCCTCCTGATACTGCCCTCCGCGCTGGCCGAGGACGCGCCGAGCGGCCCGGACGGGCCCAAAGGAGTCCGGCGCCCGTTCCCCCGGCTACGGCTGTGGATATACGTTCTGAAGCATGGGGTTCCAACGGACGTCGAGGGCGAGGTGGTGGTCCTGGAGGGACATATACTCGTCGTGGAGATGGACGGCGGCCCCGTGAACGTGAACGTGCCCGGGAGATGGCTTGTGGACGGGGAGGTGCTGACGGCGCAGGAGCTCTTCGACCAGGGGCCCTTCAGCCTCGGCGACACCTTGACCATCAGCACCCTGAAGCTGGAGATGACGAGGGAGACCCACACGGTGACCAGCTACTTCGCCTACGCCATCGAGGGCGACGGAGCGACGGCCCGAGCCCTCCTGCCGTTCAACATAGAAACCTCGTGACTCCCCGCGGGGACCGCCTCTTCTTTTCTCCTTTTTTAGTCGGCATTATGCTTGCGAACTTCACTAGTTTTATAGGTGAGGGCTGGAACGGATACGGTGTAGGCAGCACGGGTGTGGCTGATGGGGAGGATCGGGAAAGGCGCGAAGTGCAGCGTCGCGGGCTGCGAGGAGGAGGCGGTCCGCTCCGTCTCCGTTCCCAAGGCGAAGGCCGCGGGGCTCGACGTGGAGGGGCGGCGCGCCTACCTCTGCAAGGAGCACTACAAGGAGTATAAAAAGGGGAGCAGGAAGGAGAGGCGGATAGAGCGGTGGCGTCACGGCGTCGCCTAGCCGACGAACTTGGGCCTCCGCTGGACGCGCATGGGGAGGGGGAGCGGCCGGTACGGCTTTCCCCTCACCTGCCGCCTGATCTCGGCGACCAGCTCCCGTATCGACATCTTCCGTATCTCGCCGTCGGCTCGGGCCCTGACGGGGATCTTCTCGGCGCCGACCTCCCTCTCGCCTAGGACGATGATGTAGGGTATCCACTCCTTCTCAGCGTCCCTGATCTTCTTGGGCACCGTCTCGTCCCGGTCGTCGACATCAGCCCTGATCCTGCTGCGGCTGAGGCGCCTCGCAACGCGCTCCGCGGCCTCCACATGGCCCTCGGAGACGGGTATCAGCCGGACCTGGGTCGGCGCGAGCCAGAGCGGCAGCATGGGCGGCTTCCCCTCCTTCATCTCCATGTACGCCTTCTCCAGGAGGGCGTAGATGTCCCGCTCGATGGCGCCGCTCGGCGAACAGTGGAGGATGAGCGGGTTCTTCAGCTGGCCGTCCTCGTCCATGTAGGTGATGCCGTAGCGCTCCCCGTTCTCCACATCGATCTGATCCGTCGACAGGGCCGACGCCTTGTCGAGGGCGTCGACGAAGTTGAACTCCCACTTCAGGATGAAGTAGAAGAACCGCTCCCGCCACATCTCCACCAGCGCCGGCTTCCCGTGCATCCTCACCAGCGACCGGATGAACCGCCGGTTCCTCCGGTAGAAGTCCTCGGTGACCCTGATGCCGAGCTCGTAGTCATCGCTGCTGAAGCCGATCCCCCGGAGGACGTCCCTGCTCAGCTTGAAGCGCCGCCTGAACTCCCGCTTCGCCTGGGCCAGGTCGCGGCAGAGGGCGTGGACGTCCGGCATGGTGAAGGCCCGGAGCCTCCTGAGGCCGGCGAGCTCGCCCCGCTGCTCCCGCCTGAAGCTGTAACGGGTGAGCTCGTAGATGCGCATGGGGAGGTTCCGGTAGCTGATGGTGGCGTCGTGGCTCATCAGGAACTGGCCGAAGCAGGCCGCGAACCTGAGGAAGTACTTGTCGTCGTCGGACTCGATGGTGTACTGGCGCGCCGGGAACCGGTTCAGGTACTTGGCCAGGGTCGGGTGGGCCATGTCGTACATGATGGGGGTCTCCACGTCCATCCCGCCGTAGTCGAGGACCATCCCCGTGACGTACTCCTCCAGGAGCGCCTTGATGAGCCTGCCCTTCGGGTAGTACCTCATGTTCCCCGGATCCGAGGCGGGCTCGTAGTCGACGAGCTCCAAGCTCCGCATCAGCGATACGTGGGGGGGCTCCTGGTCGACGATCCTGCTCTTCTTCACCTCGTAGTCGGCGAACTTCTTCAGCTTCTCGTGCCCCGTGAAGTCGAACTCCTCCAGGGGCTTCAGGTCTCCCTCGAGGGATAGGACGTACCACTTCGATCTGAGCTTCTCCTCCGCCTTGAGGGCCTCGGAGACGACCTCCTTCTCTTCACTCATCTGGTTTCACCTCTGTTCCATGGTCGATAGAAAACGGGTGGACGCCCCTCTGGCCCCTCTGCCTCCGGCTGCGGGAGAACATCGTCCATGAGGAGCATATGGAGCAGCCTAGGCGTCTCCAAGAAGAAGCCGCGCGGCCTAGACTGTTTGGCGGGCGTTCACCGCTGTCTCCTCTGAAGGACCCAGAGAGGCGTCCATGCTTTTAACTTTTATGTATCTGGGTCTTGGGCCGGAGCCTCGCCTCCTTCACCAGGTAGCCGCCGCTGACGCCGTCCCAGACGGTCTCCGCCCGGGTGATCTCCAGGCGCCTCCGAAACCAAGGCGCGTCCAGGACCAGCGTCTCCATCTCGCCGCCGTCGCCGCAGATGTCGACGCCGAACCGCCGGTTCAGCTCGGCCAGCCCCTCCACCGCCGCGGCGTCCAGCACCCGGCCCAGCCAGCGCCGGTCGAGGCCCCGGGCGGCCACCGCGGTGACGATGATGACGAGGCCCGCCGACAGCATCTCCTCCAGGAGCTCCCGCCCGTCCCTCCCCCAGAGAGGCGCCTTGTGCTCGAGGCCCAGCTCGTCGCAGATGCGGTCCACCCTGCTCCGCTGGTAGGTGGAGGCGATGGCACCCGAGACGACGCCGTCCACATCGAGGCCCGCCAGGGTCCGCTTCAGGTCCTCAAGCTCACGCTCCTTCTCTCCGCCGGTGGCGGCCGCGACGTGCTCGATGCCGACGGCGTCGGCGACCAGCCGCGCCAGGCGGATGTTGACGGTGTGGAACATCCAGCTGTCCTCGCGCTCCGGATGCATGGTGACCAGGTAGGCGACCTCGTCGTTTTCGGCCGCCAGGCGCGTCGCGTAGGTGCTGTCCTTGCCGCCTGTGAAGAGGGAGGCGAGGCGCATATCCATCGCGACAACCGAGACTAGCCGAATGTATAAGTGTTGACCCTCTATGCCTTCGTCCCGTATGTTCTGCCGATCTATACGGAGGGCGATCGGGGGAAGGGGGAGAAAATCGGCATTCTTATGACTAGAACACGGGCGTCTTAAGTCCTCCGCATGGCGGTGTCGCGGGGAGGTGGGTGGAGGTGCCGCCGCCCTTGTTACATAAAACTAGCTAAAATTACATACCTCTGGGGTGGTTTGTCCGGCTCTGGTGGGGCCGGTGGGATTTGAACCCACGACCTCGCACGCCCCAGGCGCGAATCTTAGCCAAGCTGGACCACGGCCCCACAGCACCAAAACAACGATCAGCCCCTCAACTAAAAGGTTTATGCCAAGCCGCAGACGCCGAGGAGACTGCGAAAGGTCTGGTCCGTCGGCGACCGCTTGTATCTCCTCAGTGCCCTGAGCAGCGCCTCGGTCTCCGTCGTCAGAATCCGTCCGACCTTGCTTCTCATCTGCCTGTTGAAGTATAGGTACTGGGCGAGGGAGGTGACGTTCGAGACCCTCCGGTCGGTGCTCGCGGACTCGAAGTCTATGATCCTCGGCTCGTCCCCGGCGACGATCACATGCCTGTGCGCCCGGCTCAGCTCGCCGTGATCCAGCCCGATCCGGTCGAGCCTCCTGGCCTTGTCCAGGAGACGGCGGAGGACGGATCGGAGTCGACCCGCCTCGGACGGCGCGAGCCCCTCAATCCAGTCGGTGAGGTAGTCCCCCTCGATGAGCTCCATCATCAGGAAGTTCGCTGACGCTGCCAGCAGCCTGGGGCCGACGGAGACCCTGTTCGCCATCCTGAGGTTCGCCGCCTCCGCGGCGAAGGATGCCCTGTCCGCGTCCACCCGCCTGATCTTGAGCGCCGCAGACGCGGCCCCGACCCGAGCGGCGACGACGACGCCCACATGCCCTTTCCCCAGCACCGGGAGGTCGCCTATCCTGTGGCGCCCCCGAAGCTCCAGCGCCTCGACGCCGAGGGCGCGCAGCTCCCTCAGCCTGCGCTCCGCCTCCCCGGCGTCGAACCTCGGGTAGCAGAGGAGGAGGGCCACCGGGGTCTGGAGGAGCCTGTCGAGGGGGAGGATTTCAGTCAAGCCAGACCGGCCTTCCCTTCAGGAATCTATGGAGGAAACGGGCGAAGTCTCCCCGGAGGTGGCCGGCGATCTCTTCGTCCATCAGAACCTGGTATCCCTGCGCGATCTTGTCGCTCAGCCGTCGCGAGACCCCGACGCCCCTCCCGCCATCCCTCAGCGCCGAGGAGAGCAGAGAGGACGCGTCCGTCTGCTTCCGCCTCGTCTCCACCCACCACCGCCGCCCCTCGATCCACGGCCCGGAGACGGTGGAATCGGCATTGAGATGGGCCCGCAGGAACCGCTCGCTGCTCTCGGCCATCTCGACGGGCGGGCCCTTGAGCTTCACCACCCCGGGGATGGCGGCACTCTCCAGCTCGAAGACGAGGATGTGCCTCGACGCCTCGTCGCTCCAGGCCGCGGACCTGATGACGTGGAACTCCCGCTTCCTCAGAAGGTTCGCGAGGGCCTTCTCCGCTTTGTAGAGCTGCCCCCAGAGGATATCCGGCACGTCCACGTCGTCGTCCTCGATCACGACGAAGAGCAGATTCGACTCGCGCCCGCGTAGGGCCTCCAGCAGCGCCTCGGGGCTGACGGGTTCCTCCTCGGGGTAGAAGAACCTCTCCTCCGGCTTTCTCAGGAAGGCGCGCGCCGCCGCCACGAAGGTCCAGAGGGCGGTGTCGGTGACGGGCGACGCCACGTTCCTGCCCGGGTCCACGGGGTCCACAACGATCAGCGGGTCCCTGAACCGCTTTTTGAGCTCCTCCCTCTCCGCGCCGCCGGCGATGTCGACGACCTCGCCGCGCCTCCAGCCCGCGGCGGCGCCGAGAACCCCCTCGAAGGAGCCGAAGCGTATGACGAGGAGTTCGCAGAGGTAGCCGGAGAAGCCGCCGATCTTCACCTCGGCGCCGTAGACGCCGATGCCCCGCGCGAACTGCTTCAGCAGACGCACCTCATCCTGTCCGGCCCGGGGGAGGCGCGCATTCACGAACCTGGTGTGGAGGGGGGTCCGATCCGTCGCCGAGATCAGCCCCTCCCGCGGGTCGACGCGAAAGCAGGGGACGAACTCCACGTCGAAGCCCTCGACCACAGCCCGGATGTAGGGGTGCTCCGCGTAGGCCTCGGTCCACCCCTCGCCCACATACGCCTTCGCGACGTCGAGGGCCCTCTGAAGCGCATCTCGGCCGTAGCTGGGATCAAGAACGAGGAAGATGTCGACATCCCTCTCGCCCGAGAGCCACGTGCCGTGAGCCGTGGAGCCGTGGACCTCCGCCACCGCCCTCAGGCCAGCCTCCCGGAGGCGCGCCGTCAGCTCCCTCTCGGTTCTCTCGCAGAACGCCTCGATCAGCCTCCGCTCCGCCTCGCCGGGGGTCACCCGTTCGAGTATCTTGCCCCGCAGCGCCCCCCACTCGACGCGCCCATCCAAGATTGTCTCCACCCTCAATTATGTTGAGTTTTGGGGGTCTATAAGGTAGACGTCGAGGCGCACCGGGCGACGCTCCTCAGAGGATGGCAGCGCCGCGTGGTTCGAACCGAAATACCTCGGCGTCGACCTCTACTGGAGGAGGATGAGAAAAGGGCATCTACCCCCGGGGCCCGGGGGCTACCCTTCCACTTTTATTGTCTGGGACCGCTCCAAGACGGGCTCGACCAGGGGCTTCTCGAACACCGGCCGGGACCAAGCGGACTCCCGCCGACGGGGCCTGATCTCCCCTTCCTCCCTGGCCTTGAACTGCCAGAACCTGAGGCAGCGGCCGTTGTAGCTGTAGCATCTCTCCCTCACCCGCCTCATATGCTCCAGCCGCCACTGCAGGGCCTGAACGGAGTAGCCGCCGTCCCCGAAGTCCTGGGCGTTCTCTCTTCTCAGCCTCGCCAGCTCCCGCTCCATCCAGCTCTCTGCGCGGCAGATGATCTGAAAGCTCTCACACCGGTCTGTGTAGGGGCAGAGATCGGTGCGCTCAAACATCCTGTACATGTCGTCCGGCTCCTGTCCGTTGGGTTGCGAACAGGGTTGAGCTACGGTTTATAAATGGATTGCCGAAGCGTATCCGATATCTGAGGAATGGTTTGAGCGACCAGTATCTACGATACAGAGGAATTGAACAGCGTCGTTTGCGGAGAGGGATGCGAAAACTCCACGGATCGCCGAATAAGCCTTTATTTTTCATGGAAAGTAGGGCGAGCTCACCTTCTCGACTCCGCCAGGGTGGAGTAGATGGGCCCCCCGGGGGTGAGGACGCTCTTCTTAAGCCTGATGTGCCTCACCTCCATCTCGCCGAACACGTCGTCCGCGTGGGCCATCACCTCCTCCACCAGCCTGTCCCTGTTCCTCCCCGACCGGACCCTCGCGAGGGTGATGTGGGGGCTGAAACCCCGTCCCTCCGGCCTGAAGCCCATCCCGACGAGCTCGGGCTCGAGGCGTCGGAAGATGGCGGCCAGCTCCTCGACGCCGTCCGAGATCCCCGCCCAGACCACCCGCGGCCTGCGGAGACTGGGGAAGGCGCCCAGCCCCCTGAACTCCACCCTGAAGGGGTTGAACGCGGTGTCGGAGACCAGGCGCTGGAGCTCGGCGACCAGCCCCTCCCTGACGTCGCCGAGGAACCTGACAGTGATGTGGATGTTCCCCCTCTCGACGCATTTCAGGTCCGCGCCCGTCCCTCTCAATCGGCGCTGGGCCTCCTCCAGCGCGTCGAGGATGCTCTGGTCCTCTATGTCGACGGAGATGAAACACCGCACGCCCACGTCGGCCGCCTCTCGACGAAGCCTATGGCGACACGCCACTTTAATTTTGCCCAAAGGGTCGCCCTCGGATCAAGCGATTTAAATCCGCCTCGGCCTCTATTGATTGGATAGAGTATGGGCGATGATGAAGGGTCGACGTTGAGGCTGGGGGGCATCACGGATATGTCGACGGTCGACTGGTACGGCAATGTCTCCCTCGTCGTCTTCTTCGCGGGCTGCAACTTCCGCTGCCCCTATTGCCAGAACTCCGGCCTCATACCCGTCGACTCCGGGGAGGAGATCGAGATCGAGACGCTTCGACGGCGCATCGAGATCAACCTGAACCTCCTCGACGCGGTGGTGTTCACCGGGGGCGAGCCCCTCCTCCAAGCCGAGGGCGTCATGATGGCGGCGAAACTCGTCAAGAGCTTCGGGCTGAAGCTGATGCTGGACACCAACGGAAGCCTCCACAGGATCGCGGAGAGGCTGCTGGACGCAGGGCTAGTCGACCGCGTCGCCCTCGACGTCAAAGCCCCCCTCACGGCAGACGACTACGGCAAGGTCATCGGCCTCCCCCGGCTCGGCGCCAAGATGGTCGAAGGCGTGGCGCGCACCCTCGAGCTCTGCAACAGCCGCGGCGTCGAGGTCGAGGCGAGGACCACCGTCGCCCCCACCCTCTCGGACGACCCGGAGTTCATCAGGCGGATAGCCTCCGACATCAGAGGCCGATGCGACGTCTACTACCTCCAGCAGTTCGACAACACCGGCAACGTCCTGAGCCCCCACCTCAAAACGCTCAGCCCCCCCAGCAGGGAGACGATGATACAGCTGGCCGAAGTCGCCCTCCATGAGGGCGTGGAGAACGTCTACATAAAGACCAGGGAGACAGGCCTAGAGCGGATAGGGTGACCTCTTGACGCGACCTCGCCTGATGCTGATCACGGGGATGTCCGGCTCGGGGAAGACGACGCTAGCCGGCTACGCCGAGGAGCACGGGTATAGGGTCACGACGATGGGCGACGTCATCAGGGACCTAGCCAGGGAGAGGGGTCTGGAGCCGACGCCGAGCAACCTCGGCCTCGTCGCCGAGGGCATAAGGCGGGAGGGCGGCGACGCCGCGGTGGCGAGGAAATGCATCGAGAGGCTGCGGCGGGAAGGGGCGGCGTGTGTCGTGGTGGACGGGATAAGGAGCCTCGAGGAGGTGGAGGCTTTCAGGGACGCCTTCAGCGACGTCATGCTCATGGCCGTTCACGCCTCGCCGGGGACCAGGTTCCGTCGGCTCAGGGAGAGGGGGAGGAGCGACGACCCGAAGAGGTGGGAGACCTTCGTCGAGAGGGACAGGCGGGAGCTCGGCTTCGGCGTGGGCTCTGCCATCGCCATGGCGGATCACATGATCGTCAACGAGGGCTCCCTCCAGGACCTGAAGCAGGCGTTTGAGGGTCTGATGGAGCGTTTAAACGAGGAATGACCCGGGTCGAGATCGCGGTCGAGGCGGTTGTGAACCCCACGGAGAGCGTGGAGAAGGTCGAGAGGGCAGTGAGGAACGTCCTCGGCGACGTGGACCTCAAGCAGCACACCAGGGGGAACACGACGGTGTTGGAGTGCCACATGAACGGTGTCGAGTCCCTCCGCCACCTCAGGGAGCAGCTCAGGAGGGCGAGGATAAGGGGCGCCGCCCGAGCCCTCCTCACCCGAAGCACCCAGGGAAGCACCCTCATTTTCGGGCTGAACAGGCAGGCCGCGTACGCCGGCCGCGTCTCCTTCTACCACTCCAGGGAGGCGCCACTCGGCCCCATAAAGATAACGATAAGGGGGGACGTGGACGCGGCCATCCGCTATCTATGCGAGCAGTGAGCTGATGGCCCTCTCCGCCCCGCTTTAAGGCCAAGCTCCTAGGTCGGGGAGAATCGCGCCGGAGGCTGTGAGGGCGATCAGGACCCAATCCCCCGGAGGTTTCCTCAGACTGTTGGAGATATGGGTTTCTGGCTCGAGGGACGGGTACACCACCGTCCTCGCCCGGAGCAACCAGGCGAAGGGACTGGTGGAGCGGGCCATCGACGCCGGATACTTCACCCAGGACCTGGACTCTGATGGGGAGACGACAATCAAGGCGATCGAGGAGATGGCGCAGCGCAAGTACGAGCGGGGCCTGAAGAATCTTGAGGAGCTGGGCCTCAACCCTGAGGATTACCGTTGACGCCCGAAACCACCGTCCGACCACGTCGCGGAAGGGTACAATAATATATTGTAATGAGAGTATATAGAGTTCCGGGGATACCATTAAATAGTTGAACCCAAAAAGTTCCGAGGAAGTGACCTTAAAATGAGCAAGAAACTCAGTCCATGGGAATCCCAGCTTGTGAATATCAAGAAAGTCTCGGATCTCATGGGCCTTGAACCAGCAGTCTACGAGGTCGTCAGCAAGCCGAAGGCCATCCTGCAGGTCTCCCTGCCGATAAAGATGGACGACGGCTCCGTCAGGAGCTTCCAAGCCTTCAGGATCCACCACAACGACGCCCGTGGTCCCACCAAGGGCGGCATCAGGTACTATCCCCACCTGGATCTGGATACGGAGAAGGCCCTCGCGGCCTGGATGACCTGGAAGAACGCCGTCGTCAACCTCCCCTACGGGGGCGGGAAGGGCGGCATCGCCTGCGACCCCAAGAAGCTCTCCAAGGGGGAGCTGGAGCGGCTCACCAGGGCGTACGCCGCCGCCATAGCGTGGTTCGTGGGCGTCGACCTCGACATACCCGCGCCCGACGTGGGCACAAACGCCCAGATCATGGCCTGGTTCATGGACGAGTACTACAAAGTGACTGGCCGGATCAGCCCCGGTGTCATCACTGCGAAGCCCATCGTCCTTGGAGGCTCCCTGGGCAGGACGGCGGCCACAGGCAGAGGCGTCTTCTTCACGGCTGTCGAGGCCTCCAAGGCGTTCAAAATCCCGATCAAGGGCGCCGCGGTCTCGGTGCAGGGCTACGGCAACGTCGCCTACCACGCCGCGCTGAACTTCCACGACGCCGGGGCCAAGATCGTCGCGGCGAGCGACTCCCGCGGCGGTGTCTACAACAAGGATGGCATCGACCCGAGGAAGCTCATGGAGCACAAGAAGAAGACCGGCAGCGTCAAGGGCTTCCCCGGCTGTGAGGATATAGGCACCAAGGACCCGTTGACCGTCGACTGTGACATTCTCGTGCCTGCAGCGATGGAGAACATGATCACAGGCGAGAACGCCGGAGACGTCAAGGCTAAGATGATCGTTGAGGGGGCGAACGGTCCAACCACGCCGGACGGGGACGGGATCCTCAACGAGAAGAAGATCATTGTCATCCCCGACATACTCGCCAACGCGGGCGGTGTCACAGTCAGCTACTTCGAGTGGGTCCAGAACAGGATGGGCTACTACTGGACGGAGGAGGAGGTCGACCAGCGCCTTGAGCGGGTGATGAAGCAGGCCTTTAAGGACGTCCACGAGCAAGCGGAGAAATATAAGGTGAACCTGCGGTACGGTGCCTACGTCCTAGCCCTCGGCAGGGTCGCCGAGGCGATGAAGCTCCGGGGCTGGATCTAAAGGCGAACCTCCATTTTTATTAACAAGCCTTCATATTACTTGGGAATCCGCTGTCCGAGAGTTATGAGATCCAGGTGAATGAAACGTGTATATCGAGGGAAGGGGGACCTGGGTGTGGTGAAGAAGATCGTCTGTAGATGTCACGATGTGACCGAATCGGACATCGAGGCGGCGATAGACGCCGGCTACGATGACCTAGAGACCCTCAAGAGGATAACGGGCGTGACGACCGGTCACTGCCAGGGAAAGACGTGCCTGCCCCTTACGATGGCAATACTTGCGAGGAAGACCGGTAAGAACGTGAACGTGACCACGAAGATAAGGCCCCCCATAGACCCCATCACCCTAGGCAGCATAGCCAGGCCCCCGGGGAAAAGAAGCTCGAAGAGGTGATTGCCATCGAGGACTGGAGAATCTATGAACATCCCATCCTCAAGTTCGACAGGGGTAAAGAGGTCACGATATACCTCGATGGTAAGCCCCTGAAGGCTTATAAGAACGAGACCGTGGCGGCGGCGCTGTACGCCAACGGAATCAGGGAGTTCAGCAAGAGCATAAAGTACAGGAGGCCGAGGGGCTTCTTCTGCGCCATCGGTCGATGCTCCGCCTGCATGATGGAGGTTGACGGCGTCCCCAACGTGAGGACGTGCGTGACCTTGGTCCGCGACGGCATGCGCATCAAACGGCAGAGGACCATCGCTGATTGGGCCGCACCATTCCTCGGGATGATGAAGCTCCCGCCCCTGCGGTACATGAAGCTGTTCACCAGGCCCGGGTTCATCTATGAGCCAGCCATGAAGATCATGCGCAAGTTCACCGGCCTGGGGTCATACCCGGAAAAGGTGCCGGAGGTGGCGCCGAGTGGGGGATACCAAGGCGAGCTGTCAACCGAGTTCCTCATCGTGGGGGGAGGGCCGGCGGGGATGTCCGCAGCCGTCGAAGCTGGTCAGCAAGGCGTGGACACCCTGATCATCGACGACAAGGAGAAGCTCGGAGGGCAGTTGCTGAAGCAGACCCACATGTTCTTCAGCGATGTTAAATACGCCGCCGGCAAGCGCGGCTTCAAGCTCGGTGAGGAGCTGGTCGAGAAGATCTCAAAGCTGGACAACGTCAAGGTTATGACGCAGACGAGCGCCGTCGGCTACTATCCCTCTGAGAACACCATGTTGCTGAAGGGTCCAAATGACACCACCCTCAAAGTGAAGGCGAAAAAATACCTCATCTCCACAGGGGCCTACGAGAGGTCCCTGGTCTTCGAGAACAACGACCTGCCAGGCGTATACGGGGCGGGCGGGGTACAAACCCTTCTGAACGTCTACGGCGTCAAACCCGGGAACAGGGGCATCCTCCTGGGCACGGGTAACGTGGCACTGATCGTCTCCTACCACCTCCTGCAGGCGGGCATCGAGGTAGCAGGAGTATTCGCACCCAGCTTCAGGAGGGTGAGAGGCTACTTTGTGCACGCGGCAAAGATCAAGAGGCACGGCGTCCCCATCGTGACCCGGCACACCATCGTCAAGGCCCTCGGCAAGAACAGGGTTGAGGGAGCGATAGTCACAAAGCTGGCTGATTACGGCAAGCCCATCCCCGGAACCGAGAGACGGGTGGACTGCGACTTCATCTGCGTGGGGGTGGGACTCAACCCGGCGTATGATCTCGTCCAACTCTTCAACCCCAAGATGGTCTACGTCGGCGCCTTGGGCGGAATGGTGCCCATACGGGACAGGACGTACCGCTTCGCGGAGAACGCCTACATCGCGGGGGACTGCGCGAGCATCGAGGAGGCGACGACGGCCGTGCTGGAGGGAAAGCTCGTCGGGCTGTACGCGTCGCAGGCTCTGGGTCACGGAGATGAGACTGTCCCGGAGAAGATAGAAGAGTACACCCGCGCCCTCGAGGAGGACAGGGGGTCTCCGTTCAGCACGCGTCTAAGAGAAGCCCTTCGGGATATAACGGTGGAGAAAATAGAGGAGGCTCTGAAGTAGGATGTCCGAGGAGGAGATGAAGCCCGTTCAAAGGGGATACTACACCAGAGAGGAACTCGAAGAGCTGGGGGTGTTCCCCCCCAGGGAGGAGCTGGAGAAGAAGAGGCTGTGTGTAATCGAATGCGTGGAGGAGATACCCTGCAACCCCTGTGCGGCGGTGTGCCGGTCGGGGGCGATCATCAAGGAAGGACTGTGCAAGCCACCCGTAGTTGACTGGAAGGCGTGCATAGGCTGCACCATGTGCGTGGCCGCGTGCCCTGGGATGGCCATATTCATGCAGTGGATCGAGGACGGAGACGGATACGTGACGATGCCATATGAACTCCTGCCTGAGCCCAAGATAGGCGACAGGGTGCAGCTCCTGAACAGAAAGGGAGAGGCGGTCGGAGAGGGAATGATAGTTAACCCCACCTACCAAGCTAGGGGAGACGCCTACCCACGGTGGGTCGTAACGGTGAAGATGGATGATCCCGATCTGTCATACGAGGTCAGGGCATTCAAAATCCTGGAGTGAGAGACCTTGACCACCAAGGTGGACACCGTGGTTGTAGGCGGGGGGGCTATGGGCCTCAGCGTCGCCTACAACCTTCTGAAGAGAGGCTCCAACGCCCTGGTCATCGAGGGGGACTACCTAAACGCCGGCTCCACGGGCAGGAACATGGGGGTACTCAAGGAACGCATCCCCCATGCCATGGAGGACGGCAATGAGGACCTGATCCGCTTGGCCAAGAAGGGGCTGAAACTCCACGGGAGACTATCCACCGAGACGGGGATAAACACCTTCTATAGGAAGAGCGGCTGCCTGACCTACGCGAAGGGCGAGGAGGAGATGAAGCAGCTGGAGGAGTACCACGCGCATTTCCGAAGGCTCGGCATTGAAGAGATGGAGCTGACCCCGAGCGAGATAGAGAGGAGATGGCCGTACATAAATGCAGGTGAGCTTGCGGGGGGCTTCTACGACCCGGAAGAGGCGATGGTACACCCCTTCGGCGTCGTATGGGCATACGTCGAATCCATCAAGAAGATGAAAGGGAGAGTTGAGAAGCAGAACCGGGTGCATAAAATCACCGAGTCCTCAGGTGGATACAAGGTCATGGCGGAGAGAGGGGAGTACGAGGCGCAGAACCTCGTGATAGCATGCGGCGCTCACTCACCTGAACTGTCCGAACAGCTCGGCTTCGAGATCCCCCTGACCCCGATGCGGAAGGAGGTGTTGATCAGCGAGCCCATACGCCCCTTCTTCGGACCCGCCTTCGAGAGGCTGTCCACGGATTACCAGATAGCCCAGACCATGAGGGGGGAGATACTGGGGACCATCGGGTACATGTCGCCCGGCTTCGACCTCTCCGAGTGCACATCCAATTTCCTCAATCAGTTCGCCGACGAGACCGTTCCGATGATACCCTCCTTCAGGAATCTTAGGATAATAAGGCAGTGGGTGGGAATATGCGACAAGACACCCGACGAGAAGCCGGTAGTAGGCTCACTCGACGACGGCCTCTACATCACCTGCGGACACTACGACTACGGCATAAACCTGGCGCCGATAGTCGGCCAACTCCTAGCCGACTCGATCATCGAGGGCTCCACGGATCCGCTGCTGAAGCCCTTCGACCCCCACAGATTCGATTAGACCAGAACTAGGCGCCCCCCACCGCCTTTTCCAGGGTTCCACGCCGGCTGCGACACCTGAAACCCGAGAAAAAGGGCCCGCCAACAGACCGGAGGAGGGGGAACGCCGAGGAGGAGGGCGTCATCTTCAGGCTCCTCACCAACCCGGTCAGGTTCATCGGCGACGAGCGGGGCTTCGTCAAGCAGATGGAGTGCATCCGGATGCGGCTGGGCGAGCCCGACGACTCCGGGCGGAGGCGTCCCATCCCCATCGAGGGATCGGAGTTCAGGATGGACGTGGACACCGTCGTCATCGCCATCGGCCAGACGCCGAACCCCATCATACAGCGGACCACAGAAGGGCTGGAGACAACCCGGTGGAACACCATCGTCGTCGACGAGGAGACGATGCAGACCAGCATATCGAGGGGGTCTACGCCGGCGGGGACGTCGTCAGCGGCGCCGCCACGGTCATCAGCGCCATGGGCGCGGGCAAGCGAGCCGCCAAGGCCATCCACGAATACATCACGAACAAGAAACGCAAGAAGAGCTAGGATCCCCTTTTTCACTCCGCGCGCTTGATGGCTAGGGAGACCTCCTCTGACTCTTCAAGCATCAGCATCCCCCGTTTCGGAGGTATCAACTTCAACTTGGGCTCCGAGGCGGGGGATAGATAGAGGGACAGCCCAACCTCTACGCCGTCTACCTCGATGCCGAAGCTCGTGCATTCGGCCAGGCCCATGTTCCCGGTCGCGGTCTTGATCATGCCTATGGGTTCGCCGCAGAGCCTCACCAGGCTGTTGCGGGGCACGGGCCCTCGTATGTGCACCCCGAAACGCCCGTAGTGGGGTATCCCCCCGTCCAACAACCCGGTTCTGCCTCCGACGTCGGCGGGCAGCCCGATCCTAACCTTCTCCCTCAGGGCTATGAGGGTGTATTCGGGCGTGCTCCTCGTCACCGTCCCCCTCAGCTCTTCCACCGGACCCGGCTCATCCACGGACAGCAGCCTACGGAGTGTGAAGCCACCCCTCGCGCGGAAGGGGTCGGAGGGTCTCCTCACCTCTAGATGGGTGTGGGGGTCGGTCCAGAAGTTGAAGTAGCCGGAACGGAGGAGGCGGCCCAGGGGCTGCCCCGGCTCCACGACCTCGCCACAATCGACGACGGGATCAACGTGGAGAATCTTCACAACCCTCCCCAGGTCCTCCAGGCTCTCAAGCAGCATCACGCAGTCGAATCCGTCATCCCGAAAGCCTCTACCCCCGGGCGCCCGCACCTTCCGGATTTTCACCACCCTGCCTTTGACCGGCGCTGGCGCCATCTCCCCAAAGCCGCGTTCCGGATAGATGTCGACGCCCGTGAGCGAGAAATGCATGGGGTAGGGGCTGTTGAAGAAGGAGAACCTGCCGTTCATCGGGGAAAAAACGGTCACGGACCCCGAGGCAGCGATGGGCACCATTCTCTCCATGGTCGGAGCAAAAGGTCCAAAATTTATAAAGATTTCAACATCATCGCATCAAATCCAATGGTAAGGGGTTCCGCTCAATCGGCAATCGATCTTCTGCGCGAAAAGGAACCTAGTCGATTCTGAATAAAATCACCAGGCTCATCCGGGTTGTCGTGCTGGGCTTCAACACCTCTAAATAGACCCATATCTGACTTGTGCCCAGGAACTCCGCCGAGACATCCACCGCGATGTGTATCGATCCCGAGCCGGCTAAATCCGCCCAGCCGCCGGTGTCCTGGCTGTAGGACCCATCGAGGACCACAATCTGCTGCGTTCCGTTTTTGAAGTAGAGGGTGCAGTTAAGCAGCCGCCCCAGGCCCGTCTGTGAGAAGGCCTTCAGTCTCACCTTCCAAGGGTCTGCGACCTGATTCTGGATGTTCAGGACGTAGTCGTAGCTCAGTTGTTTCGGCTTCTGCAGCAACCTCACGTAGTTGATCAGCTGCTGGAAGGAGGTCGGAGTCGAGAGGACGGCGGTGATCCTGATCTTCGCGTTGGAGCCGTCGAGGCAGGAGGCGGGGTTGACGGTGATGTTGAGGTATTTCGTGACGTTGCCGCCCGTAGAGGTGTAGCTGACGTAGCCCTGGCCGCCTGTGACGTAGCTTGAGGTCGTGTAGTTCCAGACTTGGATGGTGACGACGGCGCCGTCGACGCTGTTGTGACAGACGACCGTGAAGTTTAGACTAGGCGACTGGTTGTCCGTGATATCGTCGAAGAGGAACGCCGTTGAGGCCGTGTACTCGCTATAGTAGGTTGAGGCTGCCTCGACGAGGTCCACCTTGAGATCGAATTGGATGTCCGTCAACTTCACACCCTTCATTTTTATCTTCCATCCACCCGTGGCGTTCCTGAAGTCCTCCGGGTTGGAGGTGACGATCTGGTTACCTGTCTGATCGGCGTTCGCGGTGCCGGAGGTGTAGCTGATGTATCCGTCGCCGCTGCCGGGGTAGAACTGACCTGTGTAGTTGTAAAGCTGGAGGGTGACCTGAACCGAGTCCACTGTCCATGAGGTGACCGCCGTCCAGTTGAGCCGTGTCCAATCGTACAGGTTACTGCCCCCCTGGAACTCCACCTCCGCCGTGTACTCCCTAGTCCAGACATGCAGCAGGGATACATCGACCTGCCACGCGTCCTGCACGGTATCTGAGGTCTCGGCCCCTCCCTTGAACCGGATTGTGAAGGTCGAGAAGGTCAGGTACTGACCGACCGATACGTTGTTCCACCCCGCGGATAGGTCTATGAACACATTGCTCCACGCGTTGCTATACCAGACATCCACTCGGATGTCTTCGGACCCCATCGCCCCGCCATAAATGCAGAGAACTTCATTGGCCTCGCTGAAATTCACGTTCGTCCACTGGACCTCGAGATCCAGCTCGTAGTTCTGGGATTCCTGGGCGCCCACAGAGACCGTCGGCTCGGGTTCGACGTATCTCCTTATGAGGAGGTCGTCCACCCATCCTCGAACCTGGGCGGGAGCCCACCCCCATCGCCCCGGGCTCGTGTCCCCCGAATGGGTCGCGGACGCTAGGGGGGTGTCGTCTGGCTTCTCGTCGAACCACAGTTTGTGGCTTGTTCCGTACGCGGCGTAGGTGAGGTTGTGGACCTGGTTGAAGCCCCAGTAGGTGTTCGACGGAGGACTGTACATCAGGGTGTTCCTCTCGCCGTTCGTCCACGAGTTGTAGCTCCCTCCAGGAGACGTGTACGAGCCGTGGGAGAAGTGGTAGTAGTAGTGGGTTGAGCCTATCCCCGGGTTGTTAAGCCTCGATATCAATGCGACGGTCGCGTCGGTCGGGTAGTTCAGGTCGGCCCAGAACGTGACGCAGATGAGGGCGTCTGACACGTTCATTCCCTTGGGGTACATGTCTGAGGCGTAGTTGTCGCCCGTGTCGAAGGTCACCCTCTCGTTTGCCGCGTCGTATGTGGGCGTCGCGTAATAGGTATCCGCGCCGTGTATGTCCACCCACTTCGCAAGGTCGTATCTGCTGAGGGTGTTGGATGAGAAATCGTCCCACCAGAGATAGACGTTGCTCCTGTTGGCGGGGGGGTTCAACGCGGAGGGGTTGCCGTAGTAGACGTAGTAGTTATCGTCGTAGCCACCAGAGGGTATCTGGCTCACGGTCGCGAACCATATCTCCGTGTTCGCATCGTTGAAGGAGGTCTCGTTGGCTCTGTCGAGCTCTTCGTAGCCGGTGCCGTTCCAGTAAACAACCCTCAGATCGTCCCCATCATCTTGAAACCCAGCTCCGGTCGTGTCGAGGGTAAAGCTGACCGAATACCCGGCGGGGAGGGCTGGGGTGGTTGTGATGTTCAGCCTCCGCCTGTAGAGGTAGCTCATGTCCCACCAGTTAGAGACAGTCATCGATTCTGTGAGAACGTCGTATGACGCGTCGGGACCGGATTGTTCGGCAGAAAAGTTCGAGTGCGAGCCCTTGTCAGAGCTCTGGTCCACATCGCTCAGGTCGCTGTCCGCTGCGTCCTCGATGTTTGTTTCCTGAGTCAGGTAGCTCTGGAACGTCATGTAGATGTCATCGTCGCTGGTGAGATTATCCACCGAACCTGAGACGTAACCGGTCCCGCCCACGAGATTGTAGGTGAGGGGGTGGTAGGAGGAGTCGGATGTACCGCTGCCGACACTATCAACCACGAAGTAATTAGAATCAACAGCAGAGACGCTGGAGGGCGTGCTACCCGAGCCATACGAGCCTGCGACGACGCTGTATCCGTTCGGGTAGAAGGTCGTCGCCGAGGCACTAACGGTCACACTCGCGCTGGTATTGTTCGTATATATGGTGCTCGAACCGGCCGTGCCGGGTTGAAGCATCACTGGCGGCTCGGTCACCGTGTTCTCCGAATCGGTGAGCATGTTGTAGAAAGTGGTTGCGGAGGTTAGGTGAAAGGTCGTGAAGATCAGCAGAATTAGAAGTGGGGTTGCCGCCCTTCGATGCCTTGTCCTCCATGTGTTACCTAGTTTCATTGACCCACCCATCTGGGCTAGGCTCGGCCGCTTTCAATCCCTCGCCTCCTCGTCTTCTGTGAGACCCTTGGACATGTGGGACATAGGTGTGTCCTGATCCAAGACCTGTGCCTGGTTTAAAAGGTAAGATAAGGGCAGTTTCTTCCTTTTCTTCCTCTTTTTCTTTCTTTTCTTCTTTTTCTTCACCGGCGGGGAGGATGCCCCCCGATCAAATGATGGAATATCACTACTTACTGCGGTCTCCATTCTTTCTCTAGATACCTGAACTGATTGCGGGCTTGATTCCATGGAAGATACCGCTATCCTGGTCGTCTTAATGGACGGAGGTATCCTGATTTTTGTTAAAACGGCTGGTTGAAGGGATAACACGATTCCGCAGCCCAATATACCCAGGCATAGGACCACGCCTCCGTAGAGGGAGCTCACCGGCATCGGCGGCATCATGAATAGAGGAATCGGCATCTTATTGACGAACACGGAGAGGATGAAGGCTGCAGAGTAGGCCACCGGCACGGTGACTCCTCCTAGAAACATGATCCCGCCGGCGAGCTTCCTTCTTATCAGGATCAGGTAGGTGTTCATAGCTAAGACGCAGGCAAAGCTGGATAGCAGGTATAGTAGACTATACCAGAAACGGAGGTTCTCCGTGAAAATTGAGATGAAAGCCTTGCTTACGTAGACCTGGCCGAAGCCGGCGAGAGAGACGAGTTGCAGGAGATACGGGAGGGGCACTGGAAAATATGTCTCGAACAGGCAGGCCAGCAGGCTCATCACTAAGAAAACGTCTATAGCGACTAGTAGTAGCAGCTCGGGCGCATATGCCACCAATGTGATTCCCGTATCTATTAGAAGTCTCAATTAGAAGTATAGAAAAAGAATATGAATTATTGATAGAGATTATTTCTGAATAATCAGATTACGATCAAATAGTTAAATCTAAAGTAGGGAAGCGGTTAACTTCCTTTTTCATTAACGATAGAAAAGGCTACTGGACATCCACAGCTATCTCTATCGAGCAAGCGATGCTCTTTTTCGCTCCCGCGACTGCTTTGGTCTCCACCCTGATAGCCCACTGAGTGCTTGCCGGAATCGACACGTAAGACGTTGGGCTCGGCGTGTTCCAGGTGTCGCCAGTGGTCGTGTAAGTTAGCGTCGCCTGGACGGTGCCCGATTTGTCCACGAGCTTGAAGTCTATCTGCGTAAAGTTGCCTACCGAGCTGTCCCCGCTGGATGGGCTTATGGAAACGTGTCTGAGCCTTATCTGATGCGAGCTGGTGTCGGTGTTGGTCACGTTCATCGCCTGCTCGTAGGTCAGCGTCACGTTGGGATAGGCCTTGAGGCTCGTCAACTGCGCGTACGTCTCGTTCGTCCCCGCAGAGTAGCCCGCAGCCGTCGAATCGCCGCCGGCTGTGAAGTGGACAACTGCCTCAGCGGTCGTCACAGAGGAGCTCGAAAGTAGCGCGTAGTAGACCGTGGTGCTCGCGGTCGAGATGACGATGGCGGTGAACAACAGGAACAACAGCTTTACGCTCCTTTTGCTCAGGAGCTGCCCAAGTCGCTGCTTGACCGTCGCCTTTTCAACCTTGTCTTCCATCTAATTCATACTCCTGTACCAGTTTTATGATAGATTATGCTTTGTGGATTAATTGTTTCGTTTTGAGCTTTGCTCTCTTCCGCCCTCAGCCTTCCTCGGTTCCCGTTTCTCCTTTTTCACAGGTTCAGCAGCGTGTTGTAGAGGGCGACCTTGGCG
>QMXQ01000004.1 GCA_003662205.1 Candidatus Bathyarchaeota archaeon | reverse complement strand
CCGTGATGGCCTCCGGCGTCAGCCCCAGCCTGCTCAGTAGCGCTGCATACGACCTGCTCGACTCCCCGTATCGGTCGTTGATGCCGACCCGTCTCATCGGCGCGGGCGTTGTCTCCGCCAGCGCCTCCGAGACGGCGCTGCCCAGTCCTCCGATGACGCTGTGCTCCTCCGCCGTTACGATGGCCCCCGTCTCCTTCGCCGCCGCCTCCACGCAAGCCGTGTCGAGGGGCTTGACCGTGTGCATGTCCACGACCCTCGCGTCCACCCCCTCTCGGCTCAGGGCCTCCGACGCGCGCAGCGCCATCGAGACCATGATGCCGTTGGCGATGAGGGTCACGTCCGACCCATCCCGCACCGTCGTCGCCCTGCCGAAGGTGAGGTCGCACCCCTCACCGTAGACCTCCGGCGTCTCCTCCCGCCCCAGCCTCAGGTAGACCGGCCCCCTGTGGACGGCGGAGGCCTCCAGCGCCCTCGCCGCGGAGGCGGCGTCGGCGGGGACGACCACCGTCATGTTGGGGATGACGCGCATCAGGGCGACGTCGCCGATGGACTGGTGGGAGGCGCCGTCCCCGTAGTCGGAGAGGCCGGCGTGGGTGACGGCGATCTTGACGTTCAGGTTCTGGCGTGCCACCGTGTTCCTGATCTGCTCCCAGGCGCGGCCGGCGACGAAGACGGCGAACCCCGTGGCTATGGGGAGCCTGCCCGAGGCGGCGAGGCCGGCCGCGGTCCCGATCATGTCCTGCTCGCTTATCCCGATGTTGAAGAACCTCCCCGGGAACCTCTCCGCGAAGTAGCAGGTCCTCGTGGAGGACGCCACATCCGGATCGAGGACCACCAGCTCCTCCCTCTCCTCCCCGAGGGCGACGAGCGCCCTGCCGAAGGCCTCCCTCATCCCCGAATCCCCCGGGTCAGTCGGCCTGGGCCGCCGTCTCCAGCGCGAGGCCCCCGCCCTTCGATGTCCAGGCGAGGATGACCGTCGGCCTCCCCTCGACAGCGTCGCTCTCGTCCAAGGCCCTCAGTATCTCCTCGGGGGAGTTGCCGTCGATCTCCAGCACCATCCACCCGAAGGCCCTCCACTTCTCCACCAGCGGCTCCAGGGGCTTCACCCTCTCCGTCGGCCCGGAGAGCTGGAAGCCGTTCCGATCGACGAAGACGACGAGGTTGTCGAGGCCGAAGCGCGCGGCGGTCATGGCCGCCTCCCAGACCTGCCCCTCATCCAACTCCCCGTCGCCCAGCAGAACGTAGACCCTGCACTCCGCGCCGCTCAGCTTCGCCGACAGCGCCATGCCGTTCGCCACGGACAGGCACTGGCCGAGGGAGCCGGAGGAGACCTCGACGCCGGGGATCCTCGCCTCCGGATGGCCCTGCAGGAGCCCCCCGAGGCGCCTCAGGCCGGACAGCTCGGCCCTTGGGAAGTAGCCGCACTCCGCGAGGACGGCGTAGAGGGCCGGGGCCGCGTGCCCCTTCCCCAGGAGGAAGCGGTCCCGCTCCTCCCAGCCCGGGTTCCCGGGGTCGTGCCGCATCCTGGCGAGGTAGAGGGTGGCTATGATGTCGATGGCGGAGAGGGACGACCCCAGGTGGCCCGAGCCGGCGTCGGCGACCATGACGACCACCACCCTCCTGAGCGCCTTGATCCGGGCCTCGAGCTCGCGGAGCCCCATCCGGCTCGAACCCGCGAGGCGGTCGACCCCGTTGAGGTAGTCCGCCTTTACCAGGTCGAGGATGAACCGTCCGAGGTCGGAGAGCTCGGCGCATCGGGGGTTGGAGGCGGTGCCGTAGCTGATGAGGTTGAGCTCCCTCAGAATCTTCGCGTTGAGCTTCAGCGTGGAGAGGGGGATGTCGTACCGCTCGGATATCTCCTTCAGAGTGGAGGTGATCAGCCGGGAGCCCGCCTCCACGTGGGAGAGGATCAGAATCTGGTTCTCATTCAGGGTTCTAAGTAGAAGGCGTCGTAGATCGTCTATCTGGCTCTGAGATATGGGAATTGGAGCATCCTTTCACCACTTGCCAACTTAAGACGCGGAGGTCATATTTAAGGAGTCGGGACAGGTAGAGCTGGCTCGACTGACGCGCCCGTCTCCATCCTCATATTGATGAAACACCACAGAAGGGATCGTAGGCTA
The DNA here is from genome assembly GCA_003662205.1 of Candidatus Bathyarchaeota archaeon. Lineage (GTDB taxonomy): Archaea > Thermoproteota > Bathyarchaeia > TCS64 > TCS64 > B46-G15. Next base: position 21,484 of record QMXQ01000004.1, on the reverse strand, counting down.
AAAATCTAGAGGGGCTAACAGGCGTTGATCGGCTACTTCTTCATGAGCCGCTGGAAGTAGTCGACGATCCTCTCGTGGATGGGGATGCCGGTGGCCTCGATGAGGGCGGTGTAGCCGGGGAAGCAGTTCGCCTCCAGGACGTACGGCGTCCCATCAGCGCCGGGGAGGACGTCGATGCCGGTGATCTTGAAGCCGACGGCCTCCGCCACCTTGACGGCCAGCTCGTCGTAGACGGGGTCGTCGAAGGGCTCGGCGAGGCCGCCGGCGCTCACGTTGTACCGGAAGTCCTCGGGATTGGATCGCTTCTCCCGGCCGACCACCTCGCCGTCGATGACCATGCACCTGACGTCGTATCCCTGGTTGGGGATGAACTCCTGGAGGTAGAAGACGCCCTGGGCGTGGGCCCGGGTGTACCAGGCCAGGAACTGGAGGAGGTCTCCTCGGCTGCGGATGCGGTCGAGCATGACCACGCCGACGCCCCGGCCCCGGCAGAGGGGCTTCAGCACCACGTTCCGCCCCTGGTCGAGGAGGCCGGCGGCGAACTCGTAGGCCCGCTCCACGTTCTCCGTCACCAGCGTCCTCGGGTGGGGGAGGCCGAGACGGGACATCTGGAGGGTGAGGTGCTCCTTGGAGTATCGGAGCATGCTCTCCACCGGGTTGATGACGGTGCCGATCTGCCGCTCCAACTCCTGCAGGATGAGGAGGCGGTGTATCAGCTCGAAGGTGGAGCCCCGGTTGAGCATGTTGCTCGGCACGTAGACGAGGTCGGCATCCACCTCCGGGACGCCGGGCATGGAGACGTCCCAGGGGGCGATGAGCCCGGTCGGTATGCCCCGGGCCCTGGCCTCCCCCAGGACCAGCCGCGTCTCGGTCACACCCGGGTTGTCGGTGAAAATGAGGATGCCCAAAACACCCGCTCCAGACTACCTGACGCCGCAGCCCTTAAATCCTTTTCAGCTCGCTCCAAGCGACGTTATATACCTCCTCAGCGGAATTGAGAGACGGTGAATTCGAGTGGACAACCCATACTTGGATGCGGACAAGAAGATCGTAGCGGAGGTCTACACCTCCTCCGAGCCGATGGACAACCTGAAGGTCCTCTGCGACGTCTACGGCAGCAGGTTCCCGGGGACCCCCGGCGACTTCGGCTCCGTCAAGTGGATGGTGGAGAAGCTCAGGAGCTACGGCATCGAGAACGCCCACTACGAGACCTACACCATCCCCGGCTGGGTCAGGGGCCCCGCCAAGCTGGAGGTCACCAGCCCCATCGAGAAGGAGTTCGACTGCATCTCCCTCCCCCACAGCCTCGCAGGCGAGATCGAGGCGGACCTCGTCTTCCTCGGCGACGGCCCCGTCGACATCTACGAGAAGCGGAAGGACGAGATCGACGGCAACATCGTCATGGTGACGAGCCGCAACCCCCTCGGCATGAAGCGGTTCCTCCACAGGTCCGAGAAGTACATGCGGAGCGTCCTCGCCGGCGCCAAGGGCTGGATATTCATGAACCATTATCCGGCTTACGGGCCGCCGACCGGGGGCATCAGCCCCATCATCCCCGCCGTCGGCGTCTCCTACGAGGACGGCAGCTTCCTCGCCCGCCTCCTGGAGAGGGAGGGTAAGGTGAAGGTCCGGATCACGACGACCGACAAGAACCTGGAGGTGGAGACCTACAACGTCGTCTGCGACGTCCCCGGCGCCTCCGACGACGAGGAGTACGTCCTCGCGGGCTCCCACTACGACGGCCACGACATCTCCCAGGGGGCGGTGGACCCCGCGTCGGGCACCGTCACCGTCATGGAGATCGCCCGCCTCCTCAACATGGTGAAGGACCATCTCAAGCGGCGGGTGAGGCTGGTCTGCTTCGGCGCCGAGGAGATAGGCCTCTACGGCTCCTACAACTACGTCGCCCAGCACGAGGACGAGATGGACGCCCTCAGGTTCATGCTCAACCTCGACTCGGGGGGCAGGTCCGGAAAGAAGGGCGTCATCCTCCACGGCCACCCCGAGCTGGAGCCCTTCTTGGAGCAGGCGGCGAAGGAGATGAAGGCGGAGCTACCCTACTACCAGCGGGTGAGCCCCTACAGCGACCACTGGCCCTTCTTCCTCAAGAGCGTCCCCTGCGGGAGCGGCGGCGACCCCGAGGCCATCAGGACGCGGACAGGCAGGGGGTACGGCCACACCCGATACGACACCGTCGACAAGGTGGAGCTTGAGAACCTGCGGCTGGCGGCGGCCAACTACTCCCGGTTCCTGCTCAGGGTGGCGAACGCCGACGAGTGGCCTGCGAGGCGGAAGCCCCAGGAGGAGATCCAGGCGTTCATCAAGGAGCAGGGGTACGACCAGACCGTCGCCCTGGCGGAGAAGGTCAAGGAGTACGTGCGGACGTGGCCCGAGATCCACCCCGACACCAGGGAGTGGCTGGAAAGGAAGTCCGACTGGTAATCCTCGATTCTCTTCTTCTTTTTTAAACTGGTTTCCGTGGAATAGGTAGTTAGAAAAAGGGCGGGGTGCGCTCACTCTTCGAGTTCGACGACCATCCACGCCTCCACCGCGATCCAGCCGGGGTGGTGGACGGGGAGCGCGGCCCTTGCGGGCTTCCCCCTCTCGGGGCCGAAGAGCTCCACGAGGAGGTCGGTGAAGCCGTTGAGGACCGAGGGCTGCTGCATGAACCCCTCGGCACTGTTGATGAACCCCACGACCTGGAGCACCTGCTTGATCCGGTCGAGGTCTCCGATCACCGCCTTCAGCTGCGCCAGGCAGTTGAGGCAGACCTCCCTCGCCGCCTGGTACCCCTCCTCCAGGGTCAGGTCCTTCCCGACGAGGCCGCGGCGGGTGCCGCTGAAGGGGCCCTGCCCCGCGGAGAAGACGATGTCGCCCGCCTGCTTCGCGCCGACGTAGACCCCCTTCGGCGCCGGCGGGGGCGGGAGCTTCAGGCCGAGTCTCTCAAGCCTCTCTTCTACACTCATATGCCTTCGGCTATTAAGGACGGGCGTATGTTTTATCTCTTGCGAGCCGGGGGTATGCGGAAGTTTTTAGCCCCGCTGGCGTAGTTTCCTGCGATCCCGGGCGATCCGTTATGATCCACGCCACCCAGGTTCTGCTGGTCTGCGTCTTCACGGCGATGCCCATCTCCCGGCTCGTCTTCACCCCGCCCGTCGGCCACCTCATCGGCCTCGCCGGGACCGCCGCCTTCTACCTGCTGCTGAGGCTGCCCGGACCCGAGTAAAGGGTTTAAACAGCTAGACGCGACGCCCTTATAATCGCCGACGCCGATTTTTCTTAACATGGCTGAAGACGCCGTTGAGGAACTGATCAGGGAGCATCTGGAGCGCAGGCCTTTGATGCGGGCCGTCGACGTCTACAAGCTGCTGTACCAGGGGGTCTTCGGCGTCGGCCACATCCTCGGCGAACATGCGTGGCATTGCCTCAAGGAGGAGGCGAGAGCCCTCCGGCTTGGAGATCAGCCGGAGGAGCCGCTGATGGAGGCGGTCTCCTCTGACGGCGCCATGGTCCGAGTCAACCTGAGACCCTACCTGAGACGGGGGTTTCCCCTCGAAAAGCTCTTCTCGGCCATGAAGGCGTCGTCCGTGGAAAAGAGGCGTGTGGAGGAGTTCATCGAGGTATGGCGCGCCTTCAAGGAGTTCGTCAGGACGGGCCGCCTCGTGTTCGACGAGGGGGAGATCGAGGCGCTGGATCGAGAGATGAGGCCTGGGGCCTGTCCGCCGCGCCACCACTCCGAGGTTTACAGGAGGGCGTACGCGCCGGCGTATAGGGTGGTGAAACGGGGCGTGCTTGAGCGGATATTCGGCGCCGACGAACTCGGCGTCTAGATTAAAAGGGGTTCCCGGTATTATCTACTTCGATGGAGATATGTCAGAGAAAGGTAAGCAGGTAGCATTAAGCTGGATCGAGGAGAACGAGAAGCGGATTATAGAGGTCAGCGACGCGATCTGGGGCTTCGCTGAGCTGGGCCTCAGAGAGTTCAAGTCGTCGAAGCTGTTGGCTGATGAGCTGGAGAGGCATGGTTTCAGGGTGGAGCGGGGCGTGGCGGGGATGCCGACGGCCTTCGTCGCCACCTGGGGCGAGGGGCGCCCCGTCATCGGGGTCATGGGCGAGTACGACGCCCTCCCCGGGCTGTCGCAGAAGCCGGTGCCGTATAAGGAGCCGTTGAAGGAGGGCGCGCCGGGCCACGGCTGCGGCCATAACATCCACGGCACCTCGGGGATGGCGGGAGCCATCGCCGTCAGATACGCCATGGAAGAGGCTGGCATCCAGGGCACCATCAAGTTCTACGGGACGCCGGCGGAGGAGAGCGCGAGCGGCAAGGTCTGGATGGTGAGGGCGGGGGTCTTCGATGGGGTCGACGCGGTCCTCAGCCACCATCCCAGCTCCATGAACGTGGCAGGCCTCTCAAGCAGCCTCGCGAACAACTCGGTGAAGTTCCATTTCTATGGGAAGTCGTCCCACGCGGCGGGGTCGCCGGAGCAGGGGCGGAGCGCGTTGGATGCCGTCGAGCTGATGAACGTCGGCGTCAACTACCTACGGGAGCACGTGGTCCAGGAGGCCCGCATCCACTATGTCATCGAGGCGGGGGGCGGACAGCCCAACGTGGTGCCTGACTACGCCCGGAGCTGGTATCTGATCCGGGCGCCGGAGCGGGACCAGGTTGAGGAGATATACAAGCGTATCCTTGACATCGCGAAGGGGGCCGCCCTGATGACGGGGACCACCTATAAGGTGGAGTTCCTCAAGGCGATCTACAACAAGATTCCGAGTCGGACGCTGAGCGAGCTGGTCACCGCGAACATGCGGGAGATCGGCTCGCCTGAGTACACGGAGGAGGAGCTGGAGTTCGCGGAGGAGCTCGCGAAGACCATCTCGGAGGAGGCGAAGAGGGAGGCTCTGAGGAAGTCGAAGCGCCCCGGCTGGGAGGACCTGATGGACGTCCTCATCGACCGGACCATCCCCGACGCCTGGAACGAGGGGGAGGTGGGCCGCGGCTCCACGGACGTGGCCGACGTCAGCTGGCAGGCGCCCACCATGGAGTTCGGAACGGCCACCTACGTGCTGGGGACGCCGGGCCACTCGTGGCACGTCGTGGCCCAGTCAGGCATGGGCCTCGGCCACAAGTCGCTGATCTTCGCCTCGAAGGTCATCGCCGCCTCCGCCCTCGACCTGCTGACGAAGCCGGAGCTCCTGAAGAGGGCGTGGGAGGAGCTGAAGGAGCGGACCAAGGGGAGGGCCTACAGGACGCCGCTCCCGCCGGACGCGCAGCCGCCCCTCGACATGTGGTCCCAATAGCCTAGGGAGCCCTCTCTTTTTTCTAACCCTGTTTTTCGCGTCTTTGGATAAAAAGGGTTGATTAGACTTCGTAGGTGTCGCCGGGCCTGAGCACGACGACCTTCACGTCGGAGACCGACTCCACCTTTCTCTTGAACTCGCCGGGGTCCGTGTCCCAGATGTGCATCGGTATCACGGTCTTTGGACGTATGGCTACGGCGGCCTCCGCTGCCTCCTCGTTGTCCATGGTGTACGTGCCCCCGGTGGGGATGAGCAGCAGGTCGATGCCCTTCAGCTCCTTCATCTCGGGGATGAAGTCCGAGTCCCCCACGTGGTAGAGGGTCTTCCCCTCGGCCCTGACGAGGTAGCCGACGCCGAGGCCCCTCGGGTGAAAGGGGACGCCGGGTGACCTGAAGCGCCTGACGTTGTAGGCCTCCACCGCCTCCACCGTCACGCCGTCGAGGTCCGCCTTCTCCCCGGGCTTGAGGCTCCTCACGGGGGCTCCGATCTTCTGGGCGCAGTCGGCGGGGGCGATGATGACGGTGTCGCTCCCCTTCACCCGTTTGATCTTCCGGGGGTCGCAGTGGTCCTGGTGGGAGTGGGTGGCGAGGATCAGGTCAGCCTCCTCGTCGTAGTCCCCCTGGTAGGGGTCGATGTAGATGGTCTTCCCCGCCGCCTTCACCTTCCAGCTCGCGTGGCCCAGCCACTTCACCCTCATATAACAGCACCGTATCTACAATTGTCTGGCTCCGTTTATCTATCTTCCCCCGCCGCCGAGGGGCTCACGCCATGCGCGCCTTGTATCGGAACTGCTTCTCATAGAGCTCCCGGACCCGATCCAGGGTGTCGGCGTCCCCCGGCCCCTTGTCCCGCCGGATGCGGGTGACCCGGGCGAACCTGAGGGCGAACCCCGACCGATAGTGGGGGCTCCGCTGGATCTCGTTGAAGGCGACCTCCACGACGACCTCGGGCCGGACGTAGACGGTCTGCGGGGTCTCCCTCACCTTCAGCCCCTGTAGCCGGCGGGTCATCCACTCGAACTCCTCGTCTGTCAGCCCCTTGAAGGTCTTCCCGATGACGCGGAACTCGTCGCCGTCTCGCGCGGCCAGGTGGTAGTTGCTGAGCCAGCCCGTCCGCCTGCCGTACCCCCAGTCCGCGGCCACGATGACGAGGTCCAGCGTCTCCGCCGGCTTGATCTTGAACCACCTCTTCCCCCTCAGCCCCGGCGTGTACCTGCTGTCGAGGCGCTTCGCCATCAGCCCCTCGTGCCCCGCCTCTATCGCCCGCCTGAGGAAGACCTCCGCCTCGGCCGGGTCGCCGGTGACGATCCTCTCGGCCAAGAGGTCGCCGGGGCTGACCGCCTCGAGCAGCCTCCACCGCTCCTCGTAGGGCTCGTCGATGAGCAGCCGCCTGTCGAGGTAGAGCACATCGAAGAGGTGCAGCCGGAGGGGTATCCTCTCCGCCATCTCCGCCACGTCGTGGACGCGGGTGAACCGGCGCATCAGGTCCTGGAAGGGGAGGGGCCTGCCGCCCTCGCCGATGGCCACGGCCTCCCCCTCTAGGATCACGTCGTCGGATGAGATGCGCCGCAGGACCAGGTCGACGATGTCGGGGAGGCTCTCGGTGACGTCGCTGAGCCGCCTGCTGTAGACCCTGACCCGATCTCCCCGTCGGTGGATCTGGATGCGGGCTCCGTCGAACTTGTACTCGAAGGCGGTTCTGCCGCCGTGCACCTCGATGACCTCGCCGATGTCGTAGGCCATGGCGGCGAGCATCGGCTTCAGCGGCACGAACATCCTGACGCCGACCCGCCTCAGGCCCTCCTCGCCCTCCGTCAGGGCGGTCCTGGCCACTTCGCCGAGGTCCCCCGTCAGCATGAGGGCGCGCCGGACGAGGCTGGGGGCCGCGCCCGCCGCCTCGGCGATGCCCTCCATCATCACCCCCTCGCTGACGCCGATGCGCATCTCGCCGAAGATGATGCGGACGAGCACCTCCGCCTCCCTCGGGCCGGCGCGGCTGATCAGCCCCTCCAGCAGCCCCTCCTTGAGGCGTCTGGAGCCGGGGCCGGATGCCTCGGCGATCTCCTCGAGGGTGCGGTGGACCCGCAGGATGGTGAGGGGCTCCTCCGTGAGGGTGGTCTGCCTGCCGCCCTCGAGGACCCGCCTCATCGTCCTCCACCCCACCTCGAGGGTGCGGGGGTCGAACTCGGGGAAGATGAAGCCGACGATGAGGAGGACGGCGGGAGCGATCTCGCCGGGCTCGAGCCGGCGGAGGAACGCGGCCAGCAGCCGGGTCTTCTCCTTCTGCTTCGTCGTCGCCTCCAGGGTGGCGCAGAGCTCCGCGAGGTCTGAGAAGGGGGTGGGCGGCATCCTACGGCGCCTCCGTGAGCCACTCCCTGAGGCTCCTCTGCCGGTGGGCGCGCCTCATCCGGTCCACGACCACCTCGACCCGCCGCCTTGAGAAGGACCGCTCGTCGCAGAGGAAGGCGTAGAGCTCGTCCTCGCGCAGGGCGCCCCCCTCGACCCGGTAGTCGTCAGTCACCTCCGGCTCCAGGTAGAGGCGTCGTATCTCATCGTAGTTGCGGGGGAGCCTGGCCGCCACCTCCGGAGGGAGGCCCTCCAGCCCGCCGTGCTGCTTCACGAGCTTCAGGGCCGTCTTGGGGCCGATGCCCTTGACCTCGAGGTTGAAGTCGGTGCCCACCAGGATGGCGAGGTCTATGAGCTGCTCCCGGGTGATGCCGTGGTGCCTCAGGAGGGTTTCGAGGTCGATGACCTCGGGCATAAGCCTGCGCGCCCTCCCCTTGCTGGGGAGCCACTCCTCGCCGTGGATGGTCACGTACCGCACCAGCCGGGGCGCCCCGAAAAGGAGGGAGTCGTAGTCGCGGCTGTTCACCGCCCAGACGTCGCCCCTGCGCGCCATGTACGCGGCCTGGGCCTCCCCCTCGCCCGGCGCCTGGACCCACGGGATGCCGAGGAGATCGAGGAGCCGCTTGGCGTCGTCGATGAGGTCCGCGGTGAGCCTCCCCGTCATGACCGCCTTCGAGAAGGCGGCGGCGTAGTCGGCGGCCTCGAGGGCGGCGGCGTACTCCTCCTCCGCCCTCCGCCTCAGCTGCCTCCGCCTCTCCACCTCGGCCCGCTTCAGGGGAGGCGGCCTGCCGTCGAAGACGAAGACCAGCCTCATCTGGTAGTCCGCGATGAGGCGGGTGGTCCTGAAGGCGAGGCCGACGAGGTGGGAGGTCACCCGCCCCTCCGCGTCCATCAGCGGCGTCCCGTCCCGCGTCCGGATGAGCGCCAGGAACTGGTGGAGGGTGTTGAAGGCGTCCACCGCCAGGGCGCGCCCTCTGAGGGCGGGCAGGTCGACGACGCGCTTGACGATGATGGGGGTGAGGTTGACTCCCAACTGAACCACTCTGGTTACGCGAGGCGGCGAATAAATCGGTTACCCCTCGGACCGCGCCCGGCAGCCGCTCTTTGGAGAAGCACTACGGAGCGGACGTCCGGCTTCTGGATGTCAGAGCCCGTTCATCGCCAGATGATAGATGACGGCGACGAGGTAGAGGGCGGCAACCGAGGGCAGGAGGTAGACGTAGACCTTCCCCAGCTCCGACTTGTAGTAGCTGTTCGTGAGCACGAGGCAGAGGTGCAGCGGCGAGCCCAGGTAGCCGGCGATGACGCCGGCGTAGATGACGCTGACCAGGTGGACGCCGAAGGCCCCGCAGAGGGGCAGCAGCAGGGGGAAGACGATGCCTATGCCCATGGTGGGCGTGCCGGAGAGGACGCCGATGAGGAGGGGGACGGCGACGAGGAGGGCGAGGAGGGGGACGCCGGCGCCGGTGATGGCGAGGAGGAGGCTGTTGACGGAGCCCGTGGCGATGATCATGTACCTGAAGAAGAGCATGGCCGCGACGGAGGCGACGACATCCCACCTGACGCCCCGCCGCACCAGCCCCAGGGCCCTCCCCGGGGGGACGCGCTTCAGGGCGAAGGCCATGGCGATGCCCACGACCAGCGCGGCCCAGATGGGGACGCCCACGACGGCGAGGGCGACGGTGGCGACGATGGGCGACAGCCCCCTGACGGCGTCTCCCCGACTGTTCGTCTCCGCGGCGCCATCTCCGCCGCGTTTGATGAAGCCCATGCTGACGATGAAGCCTATGGCCACGGTCACGGCGAAGAGGGGGAGCTGGGCGCCGAGGAACTCCCTGAGGGTGAAGCCGGCGAGGCCCGCGGCGAGGATGGGCACGGGAGAGATGGGGGAGGCCCAATACCAGAGATGGCGGAACCAGACGTTGATGTAGGTCTTGTGCTCCGGCCTCAGCCCCAGCCTCTCCGCCTCCGGCTCGTTGAAGGGCGCCGACATGAGGGCGCCGCCGGGCATGGAGAGGAGGCCAAACAGCGCGGGGATCAGCGAGAGCAGAACCCGGCTCGGCAGCAGCCCCTTCAATCCCTCGATCATCTCCGCCATGAGCCCCGTCTCCTTGAGGACGTAGCCGAGGACGGTGATGAGGGCGACGGCGGCGCAGAGATTGAGGGTGGCGGGGTCCGCGAAGGTCCTGACCGCCACGTCGATGAAGATGCCAAGCGGCTTGCCCGAGGTGACGCCGAGGACCGCCGAGGCGGCGAGGAGCGCAACTGAGAAGTCCACATCCCTGGCCCTGAGCCCGAGGATGATCAGAAACGAGAGGAGGACGCCGAGGAGCGGAAACATGCGCGGACCCTACAACCGGTCTCCTAACCCCGCTGCATCTATAAAAAATTTCCACAGGTAGCGGTTGTAGAGAAGAAAATTGGTTTGTGTATCGCCGGAGCGGCGTCTTTGTCAGGTGAGGAGCTTTCCGAGCCTGTTCTCGATGGCCTCTTTGGGCAGGGCGCCGATGGTCTTGTCCACGAGCTTCCCGTCCTTGAAGTAGAGGAGGGTGGGTATGCTCATTATGCCGTACCGCATCGGCGTCGCCGGGTTCTCGTCCACGTTCAGCTTGCCGAAGGCGATCTCCCCGTGCTCCTCCGCGAGCTGCTCGATGACCGGTCCCAGCATGCGGCAGGGGAAGCACCAGGCGGCCCAGCAGTCGATGACGGCGGCCGGGTTCCCCGTCACGAAGCCCTCGAAGCTCTCGTCCGTCACCTCGACGGGTTTTCGGCCCTTGATGTCCGGGGTCATGTCGAATCCTTCTATGGGTCCCCGCGGATCAATATAAAGATATTTAAAAATGTTCAACATCTTTGAACAAGAACATGACCCTGAAGGAGATGCGATCCCTCCTCACCGCGCCCGAGGTCAGGGCCGGCGACCTGATGAGGTGCGCCCTCGGCATCAGGACGACGGAGATCGAGGCCTACTGCTCGCTCGTGAGCGGGGGGCCCGCCTCGGTCCAGGAGGCGGCCCGGAGGCTGGGGAAGAGCCGGTCGACTGTCCAGAGGCTGCTCCAGGGCCTCGTGGAGAAGGGGCTTGCCGTCAGGGAGGAGCGGCTCATAGGGCTCGGCGGATACCGGTACATCTACAGCGCCGTCCCGCCCGAGGAGATGCGGGAGGCGATAGCCAAGATGCTGGACAGGTGGTACCGCAGGATGCTCAGGGAGCTTGAGGACCTGCCGAGGAAGATAGAGGAGATGGGGCGATGCACCGATCGGGGCGGGTCAGCAGCGGGTTAGGTACCGCTCGATCTCCCATGAGGTTATCTCGGGGCGGCTCTCCGCCCAGCTCCGGCCCGTGAAGGAGAGGTACTCCTCGAACTCCCTCCGCTTCAGCTCGACGAGGTTCTTCGAGATGTAGCCGCCGAGGGCTTCGGAGACGACCGCGTCCGGGGTGAACGCGTCCACTGCCTCGCCCAGGTGCTCCGGCAGCATCTCGACCCCCCGCCGGTCCCGCTCCCCCTCGGATAGGTGGTAGACGTTCTCGGAGAAGGGCTCCGCGGGCTCCGTTTTCCGGCGGATGCCGTCCATCCCCGCTTTGAGCATGGCGACCGCCGTCAGGTAGGGGTTGGAGGAGGGGTCCGGGTGCCGGTACTCGACGCGTACGTATTTCCCCGCCCCGTTCGGGTACTGGGGGACCCGTATCAGGGCGGAGCGGTTCCCGTAGCCCCAGCAGATGTAGACGGGGGCCTCGTAGTGGGGGACCAGCCGCTTGTAGGAGTTGACCAGGGGGGCGACGACCAGGGAGAGCCCCTTAGCGTGGCTGAGGATGCCGCCGATGTAGTGGACTCCGGCCTCGGAGAGGCCCGTCGACGAGTCGGGGTCGTAGAACAGGTTCCCCCCGGTCTCCAGGTCGACGAGGCTCTGGTGGACGTGGCAGCCGCTCCCGTTGACCCCCCAGAAGGGCTTGGGCATGAAGGTGGCGATGCTGCCGTGCTTCTGGGCGATGGTCTTCACCGCCAGCTTGTAGAGCATCACGTTGTCCGCCGTCTTCAGCGCGTCCGCGTACCGGAAGTTGATCTCCTGCTGCCCCTGGGCCACCTCGTGGTGCACCTTGTCCAGCTGGAAGCCGGCCGCCTCCAGGCAGATCATCGTCTCCATCTTCATCTCCTCCGTCGGGTCCAGGGGCGGGAGGTCGAAGTAGCCGCCGGAGCCGTAGGGGGCGACGGACTCGCTCTGCCTGGTGACGTAGAAGAACTCAAGCTCGGGCCCCGTGTTGAAGCCGTAGCCCTCCGCCTCCAGCTCGTCCATCGTCTTCTTCAGCAGCCCCCTCGGGTCCCCTTCGAACGGCGAGCCGTCCGGGTTGGAGATGTAGCAGAACATGGTGGCGATCCCCGGCGCCTCCCACATGGGGATGAGGAACGTCGAGGGGTCGGGGTTGGCGATGAGGTCGCTCTGCTCGATCTCGGCGAAGCCAGCGATGGACGAACCGTCGAACCCTATGCCGTACCTGAGGGCGCGGGGCAGCTCGTACTCGGGGATGAGCATCGCCCGGGGCTGGCCGTTCAGATCCACCACGATGAGCCTGATGTACTTGATGTCGTGCTTCCGGACCAAGTCCATCAGCGGCTCAACGGCCTCCTCGTGGGTCAGAGTGTTCTCGGACATAATGAGCCTTCTATCCCGTCTTCATGTATATTAAGCTTATGGGATTTTTCCTATACATTTGTATATGATTTGTAATATTTGTGTAATGAATGTTTAGACACCCGTTTTTATCTTCGGGTGATTCTAGGGGATCGTCGCCTTGACAGGTCGTGAGCAGCGCGCCGATGATTATCACGGCGCCCCTTCGATCAGAGGGATAGGCGTGACGCCGAGGACGAACGCCGCCCCATGAACGCGGCGATGGGCTCTATGTATAATCAGGCCGCCGCCTTCGGCATCCACCCTTCGATAGGAAGCTCCAGAGGAGTATCTCAACACCAAACCCCTAAATGAGTTTGCGCCTCCACCGTTCGGGTTGGGGGTCCAGTCGGAGGCGAAGAAATCAGGGCCGACGTTCCCCCCCAGGGTGACTTATGAGCTGCTTTGAATGAGAGATTCATCGGTAAGGCGTGCTTACCTAAGAGAACCACGGGTTATGAGGCAGGGAGTTGGGGGTTAATGCATATTAAGATTGTGGAAATTTTCATATACAAGTGTTCAGCCTTATTCAAGGATAGGTGATAAATGTTCAGGTGATAGCCGTGTTCGCGTTGGACGATATCGACAGGAGGCTGCTGAGGGAGCTGCTGAAGGACTCGAAGAGGTCCTACAGGGAGCTGGCGAAGAGCATCGGTGTCTCGGCGGCGACGGTGATAAATCACATCCAGAGGCTGGAGTCCGCCGGCGTCATCACGGGTTACACCGTCCGGCTGGACCACGAGAGGATCGGCTACGAGCTGACGGTCATCACGGAGATCACCGTCTCCAAGGGGAAACTCCTGGAGACGGAGGAGGAGATCGCGAAGATACCCAACGTCTGCGCCGTCTACGACGTGACGGGCCTGACCGACGCCATGATCATAGCCAAGTTCAAGAGCAGGAGGAACCTCAGCAACTTCACCAAGAAGCTGCTGGCGATGCCCTACGTGGAGAGGACGAACACCCACGTCGTCCTCACCACCATGAAAGAGGACTTCCGCATGCTCCAGGACCTATGAGGGCCCCCGGACGATCCCTCTCAGCCCTGCAACCCCTTTTTCCCTTCATTATTTCCCGGGTGATATCCGTTCAGCCTATACCCGGGAAGCCGCTCAAGCGCGATGATACGCTGAGAAGCTGAGCCGCTGAAGCGGTTTGAACGCGTGCTGGAGAATAAAAGAGGAGGAGAGGACAGTCATTTTCCTTTTCTCAGCGCCTTCCCTGGGAGGGCCCCCGTGTGCTCCGAGCCGTCGATGACGATGGTGCCGTTCACGATGACGTAGGGTATGCCCGAGGCGAACCTGTGGGGGTCGGTGAAGGTGGCCTCGTCCTTCACCCTGTCGGGGTCGAAGATGGTGATGTCCGCCTTGAAGCCCTCCCTGAGGAGGCCGCGGTCCCGCAGGCCGAGGCGCTGGGCGGGCATCGACGTCATCTTCCTCACCGCCTCCTGGAGGCTGATGACGCCCTTCCTGACGTAGTGGCCGAGGACCCGGGGGAAGGTGCCGTAGTAGCGGGGGTGGGGCTTCCCCCTGCCCAGGACGCCGCGGGGCGCCACGGCCCGGCCGTCCGAGCCGACCATGCCGTACGGGCTCCGCATGACGCGTCGGACGTCGTCCTCGGACATGCCGAAGGCGACGATGCTCACCTGGGCGTCCTCCGCCAGCAGCAGGTCGAAGACCGCATCCAGCGGCTCCTTGCCCTCCAGCTTCGCGATCTCCGTGATGGTCTTCCCCTCGTACTGGGGGTGGTTCTGGGCGAAGACGACCATGATGGCGTCCCAGTCCCTAGATATGGTCACCGGCTCCTCCGCGATCCTCCGCCGGGTCTCCGGGTCCCTAAGCCGCTCCAGGAGCTTCTCCGCCCCGCCCTCGTGAACCCAGTGGGGGAGGTAGGCGGCGAGGCCCGTGCTCGACGCGATGTAGGGGTACTGGTCGAAGGTGACGTCGACACCCCGGCGTCGCCCCTCCTCCACCAGCCTCAGCGACTCCCTCGTCTTCCCCCAGTGGGCCTTGCCGGAGGCCTTGAAGTGGGCGATCTCGACGGGGACGCCGGCCCGCTCGCCGATCTCGATGGCCTCCCTCACCGCCTCGAGGAGGGTCTCGCCCTCGCCGCGTATGTGGCTGAAGTAGACGCCGCCGTAGTCGGCGAGGACCTTGGCCAGCTCCACGATCTCGTCGGTGTCGGCGTAGCAGCTCGGCGGGTATATCAGGCCTGTGGACATCCCCCAGGCGCCGTCCTCCATCGCCTCGGCGACCAGCCTCCGCATCGCCTCCAGCTCCTGCTCCGTGGGGGGCCTGTCGTCGTGGCCCATGACGTTCTGGCGGACGGTCCCCTGCCCGACGAGGGCAACGACGTTGAAGGAGGCGCCCCCGGCGTCGATGAGGTTGAGGTAGTCCTTCATCGTCTCCCAGTTGAACTCGAACTCCTCGCCGAGGAGGGCGCGCATGTACGTCTCCCTGTACGCCCTCACCTCCTGGTTCATGGGCGCGGCGGAGCTGCCGCAGTTCCCCACGACCTCCGTCGTCACCCCCTGCCTCACCTTGCTCTCCACCCTCGGGTCGATGAGCACCGTGTAGTCCGAGTGGCTGTGGATGTCGATGAAGCCCGGGGCGACGATGAGCCCCCTGGCGTCGATGCGCCGCTCCGCGTCGGCGCCCCCGAGCCTCCCGACGGCCTCGATGCGGTCGCCGACGACGCCGACGTCAGCCCTGAACCAGGGGTTGCCGGCCCCGTCGATGACGCGCCCGTTCTCGATCAGGATGTCATATTTCACGGAACTCCCTCATATCCCAACTCCTTCCGAGAGCTTAAATCGTTTCTGCGCGGGCCTCAGAACGGAATATATCCCGGGAAGATGTCTGTTATGTGTGAGTGAGGTTGGCGTCTCCCTATCACTACATCAGGTACATCTGGTGGGGGAGCGTGGACATGGAGAAGGTCGCCGAGGAGCTGGGCGCCGCGTTCAGCATCGAGGCGATCACCCTGCCGAGGGACGATAGGGAGCTCTCCCTCTTCAAGGACGAGCGTGACGCGTTGAGGGCGAGGGCGGACACCCTCGCGGTGATCCTGTCTCCCGTGAGGGCGATCCTCTATCAGAGAGAGCCCATGCCCTTCACGGCCAGAGACCTGGAGCTGAGGAGCAGGATACTGGAGCTGTACCCCCGGGACAGGCCCACGCCCTTCCCCTGGAGTTTCAGCTTCGAGCCGAAGTTCGAGGTCGCCGAGGAGGGCCCCGGACGCCTATGAGCGTCTCCGGTTCTTCGCCGCGGCCTGGCATGGCTTAAACGGTAGGTTTTTCATCGAGCGTTCCCAGAGAAGAGTTAGATATGAGCCAGAGATGCCCCATACTCCCCAACTACCACACGGATAAGCAGGGGAAATGCAGCAGGTACGTGACCTGCAGCGTGCAGGGGCGGACGAAGGACCCCCGCTGCCCTGCGAAAGGGCTGAAATGACCCCGGACGGGTCGGAGGTGGATTGGATGTCGTCTGTGCGTGAAGGGTTGATCCTGAACTACAGGCTGGGGAGGAAGACCCAGTACCCGAAGGAATGCCTGATAAAGGTGCTGGGAGCGGAACCCAAGGAAGCCGGGCAGATGGTCGGCTGGAAGGTGGCCTGGCCCGCGGAGGCTCCGAAGATCCACGGTAGGGTGGTCAGCCTACACGGCAAGAGGGGGACTCTGAGAGTCCGGTTCAGCAGGGGCGTCCTAGGTCAGGCGCTGAACAGCCGCGTGAAGATATACGAATGAGCCGCCTTCAGCCTTCGGCTCGTCGAGGGCGTCAGGCTTTGAGGAAGCCCTTCAGGTAGCCGACCATGGGTTTGCCCAGCGCCCTCTCCACGACCTCGTAGACCTCGGAATAGCGGTTTCCATCCCCTACCGGGATCAGGTCCCGGCCCGTGACGGTGAGGTAGACCTTGTCTCCCTCCTCCACGGCCGCCGATGTCGCCGGCATCCCGTCCTCGCCGAAGGTGCAGATGAGGTCGGGGAAGGTCGCCAGCCGCCTCCCGTCCAGCTCCAGGGTCATGTACTCGTTCAGGTAGCTCGCCACGCAGACCTCGCCGCCGCCCTCTACCTTTATGGTGCCGACGTCGAAGCCGCCCTTGGCCTCGATGGACTTCTCGGTGATGCGGCCCACGCAGATGAGCTCCCCGCCCAGCTTCTCCAGGGCGGCGTGGACCGCCGCGTCGGCCCCCTCCGCCGCCGCCTTGAGGACGGTCTTCCCGAGGTCAATGGCCTTTGATATGGCGCCGGGCGCGCCGTGCTCGACGGCGTAGCCGACGGTGACGGGGTCGCGTGCCATCGCCACCAGGGCCTTGACGTCGTTGGCGATCATCCGCGCGACGTTGCTGGTCCTCTGGAGGGTCCCCCAGGCGACGGCCTCCACCTCCTCGGTGACGACCGCCTTCACAGAGAGGTATCCCTCCTCCCTGTGGAGCCCCATCCCGCCCATCATGGCGGTCGGGTGGGCCCGGCCGTCGCAGGGCGCGTCGACGACGGGGAGCCCCAGCGCCGCGCCCTGGATCCACCCGCCGAAGCTGTTGTGCCCCCCGTTCTCCGCTGCTATCAGCCCCTCAAGCTCGACGCCGGCCTCCCGCAGCAGCTCCACGGAGCGGATGAAGTGCCTCGGCCTGGTCGCCCCCCTCTGGGTCGGCGCCCCCAGGGCCGCGACGGTGACGACGACCATATCCTCCGGGGCCTCCCTCGGGTCGAGGAGCTCCACCTCGCCGAGGTCGAGGGCGAGCAACCCCTCCTTCCTCCCCTCCTCCGGCCAGCCTCCTCCTCCACCCCCCAGGATGGCCCCGCCTATGGCCAGTCCCTCTACATCCTCACGCGTCATGGTTCGCGACAAGTATCTCAACCCTACAGTATGGTATGCGGAAACAGGTTAAAATTTCCTCGGAAAAAAGGGAAAGGGGGGATCAGTACCAGGGGAGCTTGCCCATCTTCTCCAGGGCGAGCCAGCTCTTCCAGTCCTTATCGACCTCGCGCTGGATGGCGGCGATCTGCTCCTTGCTCAGGTGGCGGAAGCGGCGCTGAAGCTTCAGGTACTCCTCGATGGGCTTCAGCTTCCTCGGCTTGACGTTCAGCCTCAGGACGCCGTCCTCGATCTCCAGTAGGGGCCACGCCCCGGTCTGGACGGCGAGTCTACCGACCTCCACCGTCTTCTCCGGCGGGAAGTACCAGCCCGTGGCGCACGGCTGCTGGATGTGGAGGTAGGCCATCCCCTTCCCGGATCGGGTGACCTCCGCCGCCTTCCTTATCTTCCGCTCCAAGTCGGGGAGGTAGGCGAGGGAGGCGGTGGCGATGTACGGGATCCTGTGAGCCGCCATGATGAGGATCATGTTCTTCCGCTTCTGCGGCTTCCCCTTCCAAACCGTCCCCGCCGGCGTCGAGGTCGTCGCCGCGAAGAGGGGCGTGGAGCTGCTCCTCTGGATGCCGGTGTTCATGTAGGCCTCGTTGTCGTAGCAGACCCACATCATGCTCTCGCCCCGCTCGGCCGCGCCCGAGATGGCCTGGAGGCCGATGTCCACGGTGCCGCCGTCGCCGGAGAAGCCCGTCACATAGATCTTGTCCGCCTTCCCCTTGTGCTTGAAGGCCCTGTAGATGCCCGTCTCGTACCCCGCCGCGGCGGCGTAGTTGGCGAGGATCCACGGTACTCTGACGACGCCGCTGTAGTTGACGCCCGAGCAGCTCGGCGGGTTGACGATGACCGTGTTGGGCCCCAAGATCTTCAGCAGGTGCCGGATGATGATGCTGGAGCCGCAGCCGGCGCACCCGTCGCTGCCGGGGTAGATGGGCATCTCCTCGTCGAGCCTGATGGGCTCCGCGCCCTTTGGCAGGGGGTGCTCGATGAACTCGACCTCCTTCTCAAGCCTGCCGGTGGAGGCCACCCTGAGCACCTTCCTCCCCATGGCCACGAGGTCGTCGATGGGGATGTCCTCGCCGCCGAGGCCCGTGACGAAGTTCATCACCTTCGGCCGGTCCTCCAGCGAGTAGAGGGCGGACTTGACGTCGGCGAAGGCGCTGCCGCCCCCGGTGCCGTGGAGGACCACGCGGTCGACGACGCCGATGGCGTCGACCTCGCCGGCGATCTCCCTGAACTCGGCCGTGGGGAAGGGACGCATGAACCTCAGCTTCACCAGCCCCACGCGCTCGCCCTCAGCCCGGAGCCTGTCGACGGCGCGCCTCGCGGCGGTGGTCATGGAGCCCATGGTCACCAGCACCGCGTCGGCGTCGTCGCACCGGTACTTCTCGATGAGGCCCCCGTAGCTGCGGCCGAACACCTCGCCGAACTCGGCGTCGACCTCGGCGATCACCCTCTTGGCGTCCTCCATCACCTCCTCGAAGAGCCTCCTGTAGGTGGTGTGGAGGGGCGGTGGGATCCCCGCGGAGGGCCACCTGTCGCTGATGGTCGGATCGACTGGGTACGGCGCCTCGTAGGGTGGGAGGAACCCGTCGACGAGCTCCTGGTCCGGGATGCCCACCCGCTCGTAGCTGTAGCTTAGGTAGAAGCCGTCCAAGCTGAGCATGGATGGGAGGAGCACCCTCCGGTCCTCCGCTATCTTGTAGAGCTGGAGGACCATGTCGAGGCACTCCTGGTTGCTCTCGGCGAAGTTGACGAGCCAGCCCAGGTTCAGCTCGGGCATGATGTCAGAGTAGTCGGGGCCCAGCGACCAGTACCAGCCGAGGGTCCGGTCGGCGATGGCCATCACGATGGGCGTCCTGTACGACGGCGCCTGGGCCACCACCTCGTGCATGTACGCCAGCCCCTGGGAGCATGTGGCGGTGAACGTCCGGGCGCCGGCTAGGGAGGCGCCGACCGCCATGCCCATGCAGGTGTGCTCCCCCTCGGACTGGATGTACTCGGCGTCGAGCTCGCCGTTGGCGATGAACTCCCCGAGGTACTCGACGATGGTCGTCTGGGGGGTAATCGGGAAGATGGGTATGACCTCAACCCGGGCCAGCCTGACGCCGTGGGCGACGGCCTTGTTCCCGGGCATGACATCGAACTCGGACATGCGCTACTCCTCCTTCACCATCCTTATCGCCTTGACGGGACACTCGTTGGCGCAGACGCCGCATCCCTTGCAGAATCGGAGGTCGACCTCCGGCTTTCCCTCCTCGTTCGCCGTTATGGCTGCCTCGGGGCAGTACATGGCGCAGAGCAGGCACGCCGTGCAGCGCTCGTAGTCGACCTCCGGCATGTACGTCCTCCAGTTCCCCACGTACTGCCCGCCCTTCTTGGTCCTGTCGACGACAACCATTCCCTTCACCTCTCCCGCTTCGGCTTGTCTCAACACCCTTCTCTCACCTCTCGAACGTCTTGACCGTGACTGAGTCGTACCCCGCCTTCGCGGCCTCGATGTTCCTCTCGGCCAGCGCGCCGCTGAACCTCTTCTCGATGGCCTTGTTGATGGATTCGAGCTTCAGCAGCCCGGTCGTCCGGGAGAACGCGCCGAGCATGGTGGTGTTCGGTATCGGCCTTCCAAGGATCTTCTCCGCCAGGCCCGTCGCATCGACGACGCCGATCTTGGAGAGGTCGACCTTGAACAGCTTCGCGGCCTCCTCAGGCGGCCTGGAGGTGTTGAACAGGATGACGCCGCCCTCCTTGAGGCCGCTGGTGACGTCCATCGTCTCCGGCATCGCGGGATCAAGGATGAGCAGGTACCTCGGGTAGTAGATCATCGACCGGGTCGCCTCCGACTCCGGCCCGATCTGGGCGAAGGCGACGACAGGCGCCCCCCTCCGAGCCGAACCGTACATGGGAAAAGCCCTGCAGAACTTCCCCTCATACGAGGCGGCGATGGCTATCAGCTCGCCGGCCGCGACGACGCCCTGGCCGCCCATGCCGTGAAGCCTTATCTCCTCTACCATCTGATTCCCCCTCACTCATACAGAAGAGCCGAGCTCACGCAACGCGCCTCCCAGCGTCTGCTGCGGGACACTCATCCTCGGCTCTGTTGCTCTTTCTTAGGAGCGGGATAAAAGCTTTACTGACCTTCGAAGGGTAGGATAAATACCCTATTTACCATCTTCGGTAAATTTATACCAGGCCTCCGCGGGCGCCCCTAAGACAAATATAATTCCGGCGACTAATCCAGCTGATCAGGATGTTTGACGCCGATAGATTCTACTCCAGGCTGGGGGAGACCTTCAAGCCCGGCGTGCTCACCCAGGTCGTGCTCGCGGCCTTCGAGCTGATGAGGCAGGGGAAGAAGATCATATCCCTGACCGGCGGCAGCTACGATCCATCCTCCCTCCCCATCGAGCAGATCAAGACGGTCTTCGCCGAGGCCCCGGCTGAGGCGTGGCAGGAGATGCTCCAGTACGGCAGCAACGTGGGCAGCGGCAAGCTGAGGGCTGAGCTCTCCCGATTCATGGCGGAGGCCGGCGTAGAGGCCGACCCTCAGAGCGAGGTCATCGTGACGACGGGGTCGCAGCAGGCCCTCGACCTCATCTCAAGGCTGTTCATCAACCCCGGCGACATCGTCGTCGTCGGCTCCCCGACCTACCTCCAGGCCCTCTCGGCCTTCAGGCAGTTCGGGCCGGAGTTCTGCGTCGTTCCCGTCGACAGGGACGGCATGGACACGGACGCGCTGGAGGCGGAGCTGAGGCGGCTTGCGTCTGAGGGGAAGACCCCGAAGCTGCTGTACACTGTGCCCTCCTTCCAGAACCCGACGAGCACGGTGCTGACCCGGGAGCGGCGGCTAAGGATGCTGGAGCTCGCGGAGGAGTTCGACTTCCTCATCGTCGAGGACAACCCCTACGGCTACATCTCCTTCGAGGGGGCGATGCCGACCCCCATCAAGGCCCTGGACAAGTCGGGGCGGGTCATCTACATGAGCACCTTCTCCAAGATCGTCTCGCCCGGCCTCAGGATCGGGTGGGTCGCCGCCCGAAAGGAGTTCGTGACGAAGATGGCCGTGGCCAAGGGAAACGTCGACATCTGCACCGACGGCCTCAGCCAGTATGTGGCGGCGGAGCTGCTGAGGCGGGGCGTCGTGGGGGAGCAGATACTGAAGATGATAGACATCTACAGGAGGAAGCGGGACCTGATGCTGGAAGCGATGGAGGCCCACTTCCCCGAGGAGGCCAAGTGGAACGAGCCGAAGGGCGGTCTGTTCCTCTGGGTGAAGATGCCAGAGGGCGTCGATACGTCGAAGATGCT
>QMXQ01000003.1 GCA_003662205.1 Candidatus Bathyarchaeota archaeon | reverse complement strand
GCTTCTACTACAACGAGGAGGATATTCGCCATGTCCTGAGGCACCCTCGGAGCATGATCGGGTCGGACGGCTACGCCCTCGCGCCCTACGGCGCTCTCGGCAGAGGCCGGATGCACCCTCGGAGCTACGGGACCTTCCCCATGATCTTCAGGAAATACGTGCGCGGCGAGTCGAGGCCCGACCTCTGGCACGACGCCGGCGAGAAGGTGCTGTCGCTGGAGGGGGCAGTGAGGAAGATGACCTCGGTGCCGGCCCGCAAGCTCGGCCTCAAGGATAGGGGCCTCCTCCGGCGGGGCATGTGGGCTGACATCGTCGTCCTCGACCCCGATACAGTCGCGGACACGGCGACCTACCTCGACCCCTACAGGTACCCCGCCGGGGTGAGGCACGTGCTGGTGAACGGCGTTCCCGTCATCCGAAAGGGCGAGCACACCGGCGCGCTCCCCGGGAGGCCGCTGAGGCACGAGGCCTAGGGCGGCCTACTCCTCGGGCTCGATGCGCTCGTGCTGGTAGATGCCTCGGTAGCCCTCTTCGACCTCGTCGGTCCTGAAGAAGATGAGCTGGGCGACTCGGGCGTTCCTCTTCAGCCTGATGCCGTGGGGGTTGTGGACCACGAGGAGGGAGCTGCTCCGCCCCTTGTAGCCCGGGTCCCAGACCGCGGTCTCGATGGCCGCGCCGTTCCTCAGCACCGTCGATCGGGCCCGGGCGATGGCGACCAGGTCGAGGGGCATCCTCACCGTCTCGTTGTAGACGATGATATAGCAGCCCTGGGGGAGCGCGTACCAGCCGTCGGCATCAGGCTGCAGGGGAGCGGTCTCCGCGATCCCCCGCTCCATGTTGGAGAAGTCAACGCGGCCGCCGCCGGCATAGGCGTGGACTTCGCCCAGGGAGAGGTCGAACCCGCAGGGCTGAAGCTGTTTATCGAGATCGACGTAGCCTGTGATTAACCTCTGGGTCTCGATGAGCCGCCTGATCTCCCTGGAGTTGAGCATCCGACTCCCACCCGAGTTGGTGTCTCTTTCTACTCCTCTCGATTTCAATTTATGGGTTCCAGTCCGGCGCCTGCCGGCGAGATGACCATGAGGGGCTCTAGGATGTCGGGTTTTCATCTGTCTCTGGAGAGGGGGGTCACGGGCACGAACTCGACGCTCGGCCTCCGGGGCCTGGTCTCCATCCTGTACAGCCCCATGAGGGAGTAGACCTCGTTGGGGAGCGCTCGTTTTACGCATTCGCCGAGGAGCTTGCACGCCTCGCTGGCGGTGATGGGGAAGTCGTGGGTGTACTTTCCGCTGACGAGCTCCTCGACGATCTCCTCCGTCTTCTCCTCCGGGTACTTGTCGCCGATGAGCTGCCTCACCGTGTTCTTCATCTGGGCTATCGCCTTCCTGGCCTCCTCGGCCAGGATCAGGGTCCTGTCGTCGATCTCGTCGATCTTCTTCTGCTCCACCACCTTGAGGATGGAGGAGGCGGCGTGGGCTCCCTGCTGGTCCCCGAGCTGGGGGTCGACGGGGCCGAGGACGGCGTTGGGGTCCATCATGATCTCGTCGGCGGCGAGGGCGATGAGGGTGCCCCCGCTCATGGCGTAGTGGGGTATGATCACCGTCTTCCTGCCGGGGTGGCTCTTCAATGCGAAGGCGATCTGGGTGGCCGCGAGGGCGATGCCCCCCGGGGTGTGGAGGATGATGTCTATGGGCGCGTCCCGCGGTGTCAGCCGTATCGCCCTCAGGACCTCCTCGCTGTCGTCGATGTCGATGTACTTTGAGAGGGGGATGCCGAGGAAGGAGATGGTCTCCTGCCTGTGGATGAGGGTGATGATGTTCGTCCCCCTCTTTTTGGCCAGCCTGGTCAGCTCCCTCTTCCTCGCGTAGTCGAGGGCCGTCTGCTGGATCTTCGGCATCAGGACCATGAAGAAGAAGAGGAGGACCCAGAGGTTGCTGAGGAGGGCTCCAAAGTCATTCATAGCTAATCTCCATAACTCGCCTAGAGGGTAAAAAGGGTTTTGAGTTTCGCGCGGGCGGTTGAGTGGCGGGCTCGGTGGGATTCGAACCCACGATCATCAGCTCCGCAGGCTGACGTCTTATCCAGACTGGACCACGAGCCCACCCTTAGTTCACCACCCACACAGATAAATAAGCTTCTCCGGCGGATCAGACTCAAAGCTATTATTGGCGATCCGAGTTAGTGAACCTGAGTTGACGGGGCGGACTCTGGTCGTCTGCGAGAAGCCGACGGCGGCGAGGCGGATAGCGCAGGCCCTCGACGAGGAGGGCAGTCCCGAGGGATATAGGGAGCAGGGGGTGCCCTACTTCATCGCCCGCCGGAGGGGCGTCGACCTCATCGTGGTCTCCGCCCTCGGCCACCTCTTCACCGTGGCGCAGCGGGGAGGCGGCTGGACCTACCCCGTCTTCGACCTCAAGTGGGTGCCCGCATACGAGGCGGATAGATCTGCAGCGAGGACCCGCGTCTTCATCAAGGTCATCGAGCGGCTGTCGAGAGGGGTGGAGGGCTACGTCAGTGCCTGCGACTACGATATGGAGGGGAGCCTCATCGCCTACACCATCCTCCACTACATCTGCGGCGAGGAGAGCCTGAGGAAGGCGAGGAGGATGAGGTATTCGACCCTCACCGACCGCGACCTCGTCAGGGCGTGGGAGACGATGCCTCCGAGCCTGGATTTCCCCCTCATAGAGGCGGGGCGGGCCCGGCACGAGGTCGACTGGCTCTTCGGCATAAACCTCAGCCGTGCGCTCACCCTCTCTGTGAAGAACGCCACGGGCTACTACAAGACGCTGAGCATCGGAAGGGTTCAGGGGCCCACCCTCAACTTCATCAAGGAGCGGGAGGTCGAGATACGGACCTTCGTCCCCGTCCCCTTCTGGGTCATCGAGGCAGAGACGGAGATCGACGGCAAGCGTTACCCCCTCGAATACAAGCGACGGAGGATCGAGACCGAGCGGGAAGCCCTGGAGATCGAGGCCGCCTGCAGGGGGAGGGAGGGGGTCATCACATCCATCCAGTCGAAGAGGCGGAGCCAGGCGCCGCCGCCCCCCTTCAGCCTCGGAGACCTCCAGCGGGAGGCGTACCGCCAGTTCCGCTACTCCCCTCGAACAACGCTGCGCGCCGCCGAGAGCCTCTACCTAGAGGCGCTGATAAGCTACCCTCGGACCTCAAGCCAGCGGCTCCCGCCCTCCATCAACCTCGTCGAGGTCCTGAGAGGTCTCAGGAGGAGACGCGCCTACGCCGACCTCGCGGAGCGGCTCCTGTCAAAGCCCCGGCTGAGGCCGAGGCAGGGGAGAAAGGACGACCCCGCGCATCCCGCCATCCACCCCACCGGGAACCTGCCCGGGAAGCTGAGCAAGATGCAGAGCCGCATCTACGACCTCATCTGCAGGCGCTTCATGGCCGCCCTCGGGGACCCGGCCGTCAGGCGGAACGTGGACGCCGAGGTCGATGTGAACGGCCACCTCTTCCACCTAAAGGGGAGCCAGGTCGTCGAGCAGGGCTGGAGGCTGTTCTACGCGCCCTACATAAGGGAGGAGGAGGTCGTCCTGCCCGCCCTGAGGGAGGGGCAGGTGCTGCCCGTGGTCAGCCTCGACGCCGCCCGGAGGTACACGAAGCCCCCGCCCCACTTCAATCCCAGCTCCCTGCTGAAGCTGATGGAGGACGAGGGGATCGGGACCAAGGCGACCCGCACGGATATCATCGACACCTTGTTCAAGCGCGGCTACGTCGAGGGCAACCCCGTGAGGATCACGGACCTGGGCTTCACCATCGTCGAGACCCTGGGCAGGTACTGCCCCGACATCCTCTCCGTCGAGATGACCCGCAGGCTGGAGCGGGACCTAGAGGAGATACAGACGGGAGAGACCCAGGCCGACGCCGTGGTCCGCGAGGCAGTCGAGGCGCTGAAACCGATACTCGCGGAGTTCAAGACCAAGGAGAGGCTCATCGGCGTCGAGATCAACGAGACGCTCAGGGCGGAGAAGCTACGGGCGAACGTCCTAGGCCCCTGCCCCGTCTGCAAGACCGGCGAGATCAGGCTCATCAGGAACAAGCAGACGGGGAAGCGGTTCGCCGGCTGCAGCAACTACTTCAACGGCTCCTGCGACACGAGCTACCCCCTGCCCCAGAGGGGACGGATCCAGGCGACGGGGAAGTCGTGCCGGGAGTGCGGAGCCCCCATCATAAGGGTGATACGCCGTGGCAGGCGCCCCTGGGAGCTCTGCATCAACTTCGACTGCCCCTTGAAGAGGAGAGGTGAGAAACGTGCAGGATAGATGCACGCTCTGCGGACGGAGGCGAAAGGGGGGCTCCAAATACTGCCTCTATCATCAGAGGGCCTACGAGAACCTGAAGAGGGCCTTCGAGAGGTGGAGGCAGGCCCTGGACATAAGCTGGGTGGAGTTCCTGAAAGAGGTCGCAGGGAACCCTGAGACCGGGGAGTGGGCTAGAGAGGTGGCGGAGAGACTGACGGAGCGCGGATTACTTTAGGTTCTCCTTCCTGATCTCCCATCGGCTCTGCCTGCCCTCGCGGATCCAGCTTCCGCCCAGCGCCCTGACGGCGTCGTTGATGGGCCCCCAGAGGTCGCCCAGAAACCTTTTCGGACTTATGACGATCACGTCCTCCCCCTCCTCCACATCGACCAGCGAGAGATCGACGCCGGCCGACGCCAGCCTCTCCCTGACGCCGCCGGGCGGCCACGCCGCCGCGGGCTCGTCTGGGGGCCTCCCAGCGAGGGCTGTCCTCCCCACGGACAGGATGAGGCCGATCTTGGCGCCGCATTCGGGGCAGGTGATCCAGGTCACCTTGGCTTCTTCCTTCTCTCCCAAAATGGCACCCCTACATGTATGGATGGGCTGCCGTGAGCTTAAAAAGGATGCGCGCACGCCCGGGGACGCCTCTGATCGACGCCGCACCCTCTTTTGTCTCGTTAATTTGAGACAAAAATATGCGTGTGCGGGAGTTTTAGGACGCTCCGATAAAAATGGTTATAACTACTATATAATCTATTTATGATTAGAGAGGCGACCCTGTTTGGCCATCCAGATAGAGAAATTTTTCTGCCCCTACTGCAACCGCCAGTCCGCCAGCCCTGGCGGGGTCCGCTTTCACGTGAGGAACGAACACCCCGAGAAGCTCCAAGAGTTCATAGAGAAGCACTACGCCAAGATGGTGGAGCGATTCAAGCAAATAACAGCGTCGGAGTCCTGAACCCCCTCCCGGGGGTCACCCTCCTTTTTTCAACGCCGAAGGGACATGGTTCCTGTCCCAAATCTTGAAGGTATATCTTTTATAAGGCCTCAAAGATCGGCATCGAACTCTCATCGAAGTTCGACGCCTCAAAGATTCGAGTTGCATAGACGTGGCAACTCCGCCCCCGCCGCTCACGGGCGTTCGAAACCTCGAACATGACCGACGGACACGAACTATATCCAAACCTCACATTGCGGATTGAAGCGCTCCTCCGAAGGGGAAATGGATCGATTAATAGGTTTGGATGTATGGAACCTAACTGGTGAGATGTTTGAGGCTGACTGATCGGGTCTACCTCATCGGGGGAGGGGCTTACGGCTACTCCGCCCCTAACGACTGTAACATCTACCTCGTGGACTGCGGCGGCGCCCTCGCCGTCATCGACACCGGCGGTGGCGGGGGCATCCCGAGGGTGCTTGAGAACATCAGGCATATGGGGTTCGACCCCGAGACGG
The DNA here is from genome assembly GCA_003662205.1 of Candidatus Bathyarchaeota archaeon. GTDB lineage: Archaea > Thermoproteota > Bathyarchaeia > TCS64 > TCS64 > B46-G15. The sequence continues at coordinate 18,804 of QMXQ01000003.1, read as the reverse complement.
TGGAGATGGCCTTCATCACCCACTGCCACTACGACCACATAGGCGGAAACCACGACCTGAAGGAGGCAACGGGCTGCAGGATAGCCGCCCACGAGGCTGAGGTCCAGGAGATAGAGACCCTCGGCGAGCTAACTCTCTACGACATGGCGCGGGAGCGGGGACTGAAGTTCGAGCCCGCGAAGGTGGATATCACCCTGACTGACGGACAGCATGTGAGGGTCGGCGAGGTCGACTTCGAGGTGGTTCACACGCCCGGACACACCCCCGGCGGAGTCTGCCTCCTCATAAAGGAGGATGACGTCGTCAGCCTGTTCACGGGAGACACGGCGTCAGCCCAGGGCCATCTCGGCTGGATCAACGGACCCGGATGTGACCTCCCAGAGTGGAAGAGGTCGATAAAGAGGCTGCTGGAGCTGAAGCCGGACCGCATGTTCCCGGGGCACGGGGTCTTCGTCCTCTCTGGAGCCGTCGACCACCTGAAGCTGCTGGATGAGAAGATGAACGCCCCGTGGATAAACATCGTCACATCCATAGGATAACCCCGTCCCGGCGGACCATCGAGGGCTGGACATGGAGGGATCAAGGAAACAGGTAGTGCTTGAGAACCCCACCCTAGAGGAGGCCTACCGGGCCATCAAGCGGGGAATCTCCGGCCACAGAACCGTCCTGGTCGTCGGAAACTGCTGGGTCGACTACGAGGGAAGGGCCAGCTCAAAGCTGGACCCGGGGGAGCGGATCGTCCTGTTCAAGTCGGACGGCTCGGCGCTGGTCCACCGGCCCAGGGACTACGCGCCGGTCAACTGGCAGCCGCCCGGCTCCCTCTTCAGAACGAAGCTCATGGAGGACCGGCTCCTGGTGCGCGTCTTCCGGAGGAAGGAGAGCGAGGTCCTCGAAGTCTACTTCGACAGGGTCATCCTCGTAGCCGTCCTCAACATCGTCGACGCGGGCGAGTTCTACCTCCACGCCAGCGAGGAAGACATGAAACAAGCGATAATGATCCAGCCCTCCCTACTTGAGAAGGGGTTCCGACCCATCACGGCGGAGAAGCCCGTCGAGCCGGGGTTCATCGACATCCTCGGCGTGGATGGGCGGAACGTTCTCACGGTGGTCGAGATCAAGCGGAAGGCAGCCGACAAGGAGGCCGTCCTGCAGCTGAAGAGGTACCTCGATGTCTTCAAGATCGACTCCGACAGGGAGGTGAGGGGCATCCTCGTCGCCCCCGAGCTCGCGAGGGGCGCTCAGAGGATGCTTGCAGCCCTCGGCCTGGAGTTCAAGGCCCTGTCCCCCCAGAGGTGCGCCGAGGTCCTGAAGCAGAGAAGGAGCAGACGGCTCACCGAGTTCCTCGGCCGGGAAAAAAGGGGTTAGATGATCTCCAGCTCTTTGCCGATCTCCTCAAGGGCTTCGATGACCTTGTCCAGCTCCTCCGCGGTCAGCTTGGCGTGCATCTGAACCCTTATCCGGGCCTGGTCCCGGGCGACCATGGGGTAGACGATGGGCACCACGAAGACGCCGCGCTCGTAGAGCTTCTCGCTCAGCGCCTTGGCCTTGTGGCTCTCGCCGACTATGATGGGTATGATGGGCGTCTGGGACTTGCCGGTGTTGAATCCGAGGTCCTGGACCGCCTTCTTGAAGTAGTTGGTGTTCCTCCAGAGGTTCTCCACGTGCTGCGGCTCGGTCTCCAAGACGTCGATGGCGGCGATGGTGGCTGCCACCACGGGTGGAGGCTGGGACGAGCTGAGCAGCCACGTCCTGCTCTTGTTCCACGCGAACCTCACGAGGTCCATGGAGCCCGAGATGTGGCCGCCGATGGTGCCGTAGGCCTTGCTGAAGGTTCCCATCTCGACGTGGACCCTGTCGTGGTCGAGTTTGAAGTGGGAGACGATGCCGCGCCCGCCCTCCCCGAGAACCCCCTCGCCGTGGGCGTCGTCCACGTAGACCATGGCCCCGTGCTCCTCGGCCAGCTTCACGATCTCGTCGAGGGGGGCGATGTCCCCGTCCATGGAGAAGACGCCGTCCGTGATGATGAGGATTCTCCGATACGGGGGATCGTGCTTCTCGGCCTCCTTTAGCACCCGGTCGAGGTCCTCCATGTCGTTGTGCTTGTATATGGCCCTGTCCGCTCTGCTGAGGCGGACGCCGTCTATGATGCTCCCGTGGTTGAGCTGGTCGCTCACCACGAGGTCGCCCCGGTCGACGAGCTGCGGGATCAGCCCCGAATTGGCCATGAACCCCGTCGGGTAGGTGAGCGACGCCTCCGCCCTCTTGAACCGGGCCAGCCGCCTCTCAAGCTCCATGTGGAGGTCCATCGTCCCCGAGATGGCCCTGACCGCCCCGGACCCAACGCCGTGGGTCTCGATGGCTTCCACCGCCGCCTTCTTGAGCTTCGGGTGGGTTGTGAGGCCGAGGTAGTTGTTCGAGCAGAGGACGACGACCCGCCTTCCGTCGACGACGGAGACGGGCTCGCTTGACCCCTGCAGCGTCTTCAGCTTCCAGTCCAGCGCCCTCTCAACGAGCTCCTCGTACTCCTCCCTGAGAAAACGTGTCGGGTTTCTCATCGAGGTCCCTTCAATCAATCCTATCCGCAGGACCCTTTAACATTTTCCAGCGCGATGGAACATGTTATTTAGACTAAATTCACCACTAACAGATGGGGTATCGTATGCCGAGGGGTTCTATGAGGCGGGTCCTTGTCACCGGGGCCGCCGGCCAGATAGGATCGGAGCTGATCCCGAAGCTCCGGGAGAAGTATGGGCGGGAGAACGTCGTCGCCTCCGATATAAGGGAGCCTTCCGAGACGCTCTCAGACGGCCCCTTCGAGCAGCTCGACGTCACCGACCGGGACAGGCTGAAGGAGGTCGTGAAGGAGTACGACGTCGACACCGTCTTCCATCTTGCGGCCATCCTCTCCGCCACGGGGGAGCGTAAACCTCACCTCGCATGGTATGTGAACATGGACGGCCTCTACAACGTCCTTGAGGTGGCCCGGGAGCTGGAGCTGACCCGGATCTTCTTCCCGAGCTCCATAGCCGCCTTCGGCCCCGAGACGCCGAAGGAGATGACGCCGCAGGAGACGGTGATGCGGCCCAAGACCATCTACGGCATCACCAAGGTCGCGGGGGAGCTCCTGTGCGACTACTACTTCCACAGGTTCGGGGTGGACGTCCGAGGGGTCCGCTACCCGGGGGTTATCAGCAGCGTGGCGCCTCCTGGGGGAGGGACGACGGACTACGCCGTGGAGATGTTCTATGCCGCCCTCAGGCACAAGCGGTACGTCTGCTTCGTGAGGGAGGACACGGTCCTGCCGATGATCTACATGCCCGACTGCCTCAAGGCCGCCATCGACCTCATGGAGGCCGACCCATCCAGGCTGAGGCATCGAGCCGACTATAACGTGACCGGGATGAGTTTCTCGGCCGGGGAGCTCGCCGCCGAGATACGGAAGCATATCCCCGAGTTCACAGTGGAGTATAGGCCCGACTTCAGGCAGAAGATCGCGGACTCGTGGCCGCGATCCATCGACGACTCCGCCGCCCGGGAGGAGTGGGGATGGAAGCCGAGCTACGACCTCGCCGCGACGACGAAGGACATGCTGGAGAAGTTGAGGAGACGATTCAAGGAAGAATCTCCCTGAGAGGAATATAATTCGTCGGCAGGACTGGGGGTGAGGATATTATCGTCGCGCCTTAGGGGGTCTGAGGAGGCTTGTTCTATGCTGTTCCCGAAAGGTTAGAATGTTCCTGTTGATATGGCTTCTCGACGTTAGTGCTCAGACCCAGTAGCTGCTCTAACTCGCTCATAATAGGATCAATAGGGCCGGGATCTGTTGAGACGATCAGGATATGGTTTTCATACTTCGTGAAGTATAAGTCCAGCCTGCTGAAGCGCGCGACGGCAATGCTGAAATCACCGAACTCGGTGAGTCTCGTAAGACTGCCCGTGATGGTTGGCGCTATGAGGTGGTGGAAGGCTCTGTCGTCCCTGGGGTCAAGCGATTCGAGGCCCTCCCTCGCTTTCTGGATGGTGGGGTAGCCGAGACCCTTTGTGTATCCCACCATTCGCACCTGGGGCTCATGGCGAGAATGCGATCCATGAGGTCCTCAAACATCCTTTAACCCCTATCCACCTCTTTCTTAAAGGCGCATTTTAACTTATTGTATTGTTAAACCTTTCCACAGCGTCTAATGTTCGCGTCATGCTTCTAGTAGAGAACGCTATTAGCTCATGTCCCCGCACCACACATACAAAAACCCAGCTACTTGATAATTATCGGCATAATGTCACCGCACTTCATGACCCCGACCTTCGCCTCCCTTCCTCGGGCTAAGAAGGCCAACTCCAGAGCCTCCTGAACCGTATCCGCGTGGACGAATCCGAGGGCCTTCTTGTCTTCTTTGGTCATGCCGTGGGAGACGCAGATGACCTCGGCGTGCTCCCTGATCTGGGAGTGGAGCATCAGAGCCGCCGCCGCTATGTGGTCCTGGATCTCGTCACGCTCGTATGCCGCGACCACCTCATCGTAGCTGAGAAGCCCCAGCTCCCTCAGCTCGGGGTGGACCGACGCGACGCCCTCGGGGCTCGGGGTCACGAGGATGATGACGCCGCCCTTCTTCACGCCGAGGCAGGCGTAGTCGGCGGGCTTCGAGGCCTGCCAGTATTCGAGGTCGGCGGGATAGCTGGAGACGACGACAATGTCAGCTAGGGCAGGGATCTCGGGGCAGTAGATCTCCCTCGCCAACTCAACGCCCCTATGGAAGGCCTCTATCGGGTGGCCCACCACGAAGTCGGCGACCTCGTCGTCCTCGTTGAGGATCGTGTTAACGATGAACCTCAGCCCCACCTGAAGTGCAATCTCGTCGATCATCCTCCTGGCCGTGTGGTCCAGGGAGCCGACGAGGCTGGAGATGGGGCGAGTCTTCCCCGCGACGATGTGGGTGGCCTCGATGGTCTCGACGCCGCAGACGCCGGGCTGCACGATCTTCCCGCCTCCAGCCCAGCCCGCGTAGCAGTGGGGGACTATGTTGCCGACGCCGATGATGAGATCAGCCGAATGGACCCTCTTGCTGACGATCACCTCGACGCCCGACGCCGTCCTGCCGATGTTAACCAGGTTCTCCGCGTCGTGGCAGTCGAAGTTGCTGATCCGCACACGCCGCGCCACCGTCCTACCGAATCTCTTCTCGATCTCGTCCTCCGTCATCTTCCTGTGGGTGCCGAGAGCTATGATGACCTCAATGTCCGCGTCGGGGACGCCCGCCCCGTTTAGCTCGTCTAGGATCGGCGGGAGGATCAGGTGCTGAGGGGTGGGCCTCGTGTTGTCGTCCACAAGTATAACAACCCTCCCTGCGCCTTTCGCGAGTTCACCAAGAGGCTGGGAGGAGATGGGGTTCCTCAGCGCCGCTTTTAAAGCGGAGACAGGGTTCTTGAGAGCGGGCTTGTGTTTTCTGTCTATCACCCAGGCTAGGTTTTCATCGGGTGCATCCATCTGGACGGTGTCATCTTTACCGTAGGGGATGGTGATCCTCATGTCGCTCATAATTTAACTTTGAGAGAATAAAAAGGCGTTCATTAAATTGGAAAAGGAGGGCTGTTACTGCGATCTTAATGGTCTTATCTTTTTGACCTCGGGGTTCACAAGGTTCGGCGGCTCCTCTCCCCTGAGGACGCTGACGAGGTTGGTCGCGGCGACAACGGCCATCTTGGTCCGGGTCTCGACGCTCGCGCTGGCGATGTGAGGCGTGAGCACGACGTTCTCCAGCTCCAAGAGCGGGCTATTGGGATCGAGGGGCTCCTGCTCAAAGACGTCCAAGGCCGCCCCGGCGATGACGCCTTCCTTCAGGGCCGAATAGAGCTCCGCCTCGTCGATGACGGGACCTCGGGAGGTATTGATCAGGTAGGCGCTCTTCTTCATCATGGAGAGCTCTCTCCGCCCGATCATGTGATAGGTCCCTTTGGTCAGCGGAACGTGGACGGTGACGAAATCGGCCTCGGATAGGACCTCCTCGAGGCTCTTGAAGGTGATCCCGAGCTTTTCCTCCAAGTCCTCCCTTCTTCTCACGTCGTAGTAGATGACGTTCATGTCGAACCCCTTGGCCCGCTTCGCCACCGCCGAACCTATGCGCCCCAGGCCCACGATCCCCAGAGTCTTTCCATGGACATCCGAGCCCAGGAACATCCGCGGCCCCCAGGCGTGGACCCATTTTCCGGCCCGAATGCTACGGTCAGCCTCCGCAATCCGCCTAGCGATGGCGAGCAAGAGGGCCCACGCGCAGTCCGCCGTAGTCTCGGTGAGGATTCCAGGCGTGTTCGTGACATAGATCCCGTGCCTGGTCGCCGCCTCCACGTCGATGTTGTTGAAACCCACGGCGTAGTTGCTGATCACCTTAAGATTCCTCCCCGCTTCTATGACCTCGGAATCGATCTTGTCCGTGAGGAGGCACAACAGCCCATCAACCTCTCTCACCTTCGACAAGATCAGATCCCTGGGCGCAGGATTATCGACGCCATCAAAGACCTCGACCTCGGCATGTCGCTCTAGGATCCCCAGCGCCTCGTCGAAAAGCTGTCTCGTCACATACACTTTGGGCTTGCTCACGTTCGAACCACTGGATTAGATTCCATCGATTAAACATATATCCTCTTGCCTCTATCTCCGCCCTAATCGGCGTTGGGGACACATCCAGAGGAAAGTTTAATATTCAGAAAATTTCTGAATATTGAAACCATGGTAAATATAATGAAATCTAGAGAAGACGATGGTTTCCCAATGAACGAAACAGACTTTGACGTCCTCTTTGACACCTATCTCAAGCCCTTGAGGAGCAGGAATGCAAGGAGGATCTTCAAAGTCCTCTTCGAGGAGAGAAAGTTCGAGTCCCTGACAACCCTCGATATACAGACGAAACTTGGCGTCCTCGGGATCAGGCTCAGTAAAAAGGAGATCAATGGGTGGCTACGCTCCCTCCTCGATGCGGGGCTCGTTCTAAAGGACGCGGAGCGCGGAAAGCCGACCACTCTGGAGTATGACGGCAAGTATACCTTCGACATGTGGAGGATCACGGAGATCGGCGTAAAGATCGCAAAGAACTTACCGAACATCATAGAAGAGCCCTCCCGCTTTGAGGATGAGCTGACTTTTGACCGGGACAAACCCCCCGGGCTGCGAACTCTCGGATGCTCAGAAGAAGAGTTCCTCTTCGCTAGGATGCTGAGAGAGCTATTTGAGGCTGGAGGCGAGATGAACAGGAAGGAACTAAGAAGACGGCTGGAGCCGACGGACGACGATCTAAACCGGGTTCTTTCGAGCCGCTTAAACCAGCTCCGGGGCTCGACCTTGATAGTTCAAGAACGGAGGTCGCTTAACCTCAAATCGAGGCTTCTAAGCCTCCTAGGCTTGACCTCCGGCGACGAGGTAGTTTACGTGCTAACCGAGGAGGGAAGGCAGCTAGCGAGGGTTCTTCGGTGTGGGGAAGATGTTGGACATGGTTCACGTCTATAAAGTTGAAACAATATATTTTATAAGGCATCAAAGATTTTCGAGCCTTCATCCAGAACTCCCTTTTAAAGGAAGGGGCGTATGGACATGAAGAGCAACCATAATGCGGCTCCGGCGACCGCCTTGGATCCGTGATGGACATCAACCCTATCCAAGTCTGTTGACGTTCAAAGTTATAGCGGCGGATAGGAGACTGTTTATATTGACGCGTGAATCCTTTTCCCTGGCTTAAGGAGCTGTCTAGAGTGCCCTTCTCCCAGAGCGTCGTTGAAGACAAGTTGTCGAACGGCGTCCGAGTCGTTACCGAGACCCTGCCGGACCGTAGGTCGGTGTCGATCGGGTTCTGGGTTGACGTGGGTTCAAGGGACGAGGATGAATCGATCCAGGGGTGCTCTCACTTCATCGAGCACCTGCTGTTCAAGGGGACGGAGAAACGGTCAGCGGAGGAGATCTCGACGGTCATAGAGGCGAGGGGCGGATACCTCAACGCCTTCACGGACCGCGACCTCACCTGCTTCACGGCGAGAGTTCTTGAGAGGGACACGGAGCTGGCCGTGGACGTGATCTCGGACATGCTGTAAAACTCGCTGCTGAAGGCAGAGGACATCGAGCGAGAGAGGCAGGTCGTGCTTGAGGAGATAAGCAGAAAGGAGGACACCCCCGAGAGCCTGATACGCGACCTGTGCACGGAGTCCGTCTGGGAGGGGAACCCCGCGGGTTATCCCGTTCTGGGGACCAAGGAAACCGTCAGCCAGCTATCGAAAGATGAGATAGAAGAATATTTCCGCAGGCACTACACGCCTCGGAGGATCGTGGTCGCGGCCGCTGGAGCCGTAAACCACGACGATTTCGTGGGGACCCTAGAGAGGTACATGACTGAAAAAAGGGAGGGCGTTCCGCCGTCGCGCCTAGCCCCCGCATATCGCAGGAGCGTGAGGTTCTTCGAGCGTGACACGAGCCAGGTCCAGATATGCATCGTCTCGGAGGGTTCGGCGTATGGGGACCGGTCGCGGCGCGCTTTAACCCTTTTGAGCTCCCACCTCGGGAGGGGGTCGAGCTCAAGGCTGTTCCAAGAGGTGAGGGAGAAAAAGGGGCTTGTTTACTCCATATACACGCACACCCTATCCCTGAAGGACTGCGGCCTGTTCGGGGTTTTCGCGGGGACGAGCAGGTCGAAGGTAGAGGAGGTCCTCGACATCACCCTAAGGGAGTTGGAAAACATCAGAACTGGCGGGCTCGAACCCGAGGATCTGGAGAAGGTCAAGCACAAGACCGTAGGCGAGCTCACCCTCAACATGGAGAGCAGCACAGCCCGCATGCGCCTCCTAGGCGTCTCCGCCCTCAGGCTCGGGAGAGTTCAGACCATCGACGAGATCATAGGAGACCTCGAAGCAGTAACCCTCGACGAGATCGAGGCACTAGCAGAGAGGATATTCAATAGGCGGCGGGTCTCAGTCATAGCCCTCGGCCTACCCGAGGATACGGCAGCCAAAATCGAGAAGTTCGTCTAGGGCGGCGAGTAGGGCTCAGCCGTGTTCCAGAGGTGCTCGAAGTAGATCTTCGCGATCATCGTGAGGCCGACATGGTCAGACCAGATGGCCAGGGTCTGATGCTCGGTGACGCCCTGACCCAGGAAGAGTAGGGTCTCCTGCCCGTCGGCGACCACACCGCCCCCGAACATATCCTCCCTCACCCGCAGCTCCGCGATGTGACGCATGTAGGCCTGGACTGAGGATAGGGCATTCTTCGTCGTCAGCAGGTGGATGTCGACCCTCTTGTCCCGGAGCAGCTCGAAGGAAGGGAAGACCATGCGGAACAGCTCCGGCGGTATGCGCGGCAGGGCGACCATGAGCTCCCGCTTCACGCGGCCGAGGATCTCCTTGATGTTGGAGGCGATGTTCGCCTCCCCCCGGATGATCCAGATCTCGGGCTTCTCCTTGATCTCCCTGCGCTCGTAGAGGGGCTGGAGCTCGGCGACGATGAGATCCCGGTACTGATCGAACCGGTTCTCCAGCCGGAGGCGCTCCGCCCTCAGGGCCTCCACAGGGGACTTGGGATAGTAGAGCCTCGGGCGGCCGCCCTTGACCTCGACCCAGCCCTTCCGCTCAAGGCTGTCGAGGACGCTGTAGACCTTGGAGTAGGGGATCGAGGTCGACTCGCTTATCTTTCCCGCGGTCAACTCCCCCGACTTTACGAGCGCGAGATAGGCAAGGCTCTCATACTCCGTGAGGCCGATCTCCCTCAGCGCCCTCTCGACCCTCACGCCGACCATAGGATCCGTCAAGCGGAACGACCAGTATAATCTCCTCGCGGCGGATATTTACCTCTATCGGTGGTGATACCCACCAACTAGAAGGTGAAACCTTAGATAATTTTAAAATAACCGCCTTGGGGTTCGATCATAGCATCAGCAGGGTGGGAGCGGTGAACGAGATCAAGCAGACGGAGAGCCTCTGTCCCGAATGCCTGAGGGTGATAGCCGCTACCATCTACGAGGAAGACGGGAAGGTATACCTGAGGAAGACCTGCCCCGACCACGGCGAGTTCACAGACCTCTACTGGGGCGACTACGAGCAGTACAAGAGGGCGGCGGAGTTCGAGCGCCTCGGCACAAAGCTGGACAACCCGAGGACCAAGTCGGAGAGGGGCTGCCCGTATGACTGCGGCATATGCCCCGAGCACAAATCCCACACGGTCCTCGCCATCATAGACGTCACCAACCGCTGCAACCTCCGGTGCCCCATCTGCTTCGCCCACGCGGGGGCCGCCGGCTACCTCTACGAGCCCACGCGGGAGGAGATCAGGGGGATGCTGGAGAACCTGCTCGCGAACTCCCCCATCGCGCCGCCCGCCCTCCAGTTCAGCGGCGGCGAGCCCACGGTGCGCGACGACCTCCCGGAGCTGGTCAGGATGGCGAAGGAGCTGGGGTTCCGCCATGTGGAGGTCAACTCCAACGGCATAAGGATGGCGGAGAGCGTCGAGTACTGCCGGACCCTGAAGAAGGCCGGGGTCAGCACCGTCTACCTCCAGTTTGACGGCGTCACCCCCGAGCCCTATATCGTGGCCCGGGGCTTCGATCTGTTTGACATCAAGAAGAGGGCCCTCGCCAACCTGAAGGCGGGCGGTTTCAGGAGCGTCGTCCTCGTCCCCGTCCTCGTCGGTGGGGTTAACGACGACCAGATCGGCGACATCATCCGCTTCGCCATCGAGCACCGCGATGTCATCAGGGCCGTCAACTTCCAGCCCGTCGCCATCACCGGCCGCATCAACGAGAAGGAGCGGGAGAAGATGCGCATAACCATCCCCGACCTCATGCGGCTGGCCGAGGAGCAGACCGACGGCCTCATCAAGCAGAAGGACTGGTACCCGGTCCCGACGGTCGTCCCCTTCGCCCGATTCGTGGGGAAGCTCAAGGGGCGCAGATACGTCGAGTTCAGCACCCATCCCCACTGCGGCATGGCCACCTACCTGATCGCGGAGGGGGACAAGGTGGCGCCCATAACCGAATACTTCGACGTTGACGACTTCCTGGAAGCCATCGAGGCGGCTTCCAGGAAGATCGAGGAGGGGCACAAGACGCGCGCGAAGATGGCGATCGCCACCGCCGCCCTAAAGAACATCGACTTCGGCATCCTCCGCAAGTACATCCTGCCGGTGATCCGGAGCGGCGACTACAAGAGCCTCAGCGACCTCCACCACAGGATGATCATGATCGGCGCGATGCACTTCATGGACCCGTACAACTTCGACTTGGAGCGTGTGAGCCGCTGCGTCATCCACTACGCGGTGCCCGACGGAAGGATCATTCCCTTCTGCTCCATGAACACCCTCCACCGGCGGTCCGTGGAGGAGAAGTTCGCCCAGCCCCTAGAGGCGGCCAAGCTCACGCCCCTCTTCGACGTCGAGTCCTTCAGGAAGAAGCTGAGGGAGGAAGAGGCGGCCTCCGCGAGCTAGGCGTCTCTACGTCTTTTTTAAGATCGCGCCCTTATCGGCGGAGGTTACCATGGCGGCGTAGCGGGCGAGATATCCCCGCTTCACCCGGGGCTCGGGGGGGTTCCACGACTCCCTGCGTCGCTGCAGCTCCTTCTCCGGCACTTGGAGATCGATCCTCCGCGCTTGAATGTCTATGACTATCGTGTCCCCGTCCTCCACGAGGGCGATGGGGCCTCCTGCCGCCGCCTCGGGCGAGACGTGGCCTATGCAGGGGCCTCGGGTTGCGCCGGAGAACCTGCCGTCGGTGATCAGGGCGACCACCTCGTCCAGGCCGTAGCCGACGATGGCGCTGGTGGCGGTGAGCATCTCCCTCATCCCGGGACCGCCCCTGGGCCCCTCGAAGCGGATGATCACGGCGTGGCCCTCCTCCACCTCCCTGCGGTGGATGGCCTCGACGGCGTCCTCCTCCCTGTCGAAGACCTTGGCGACGCCCTTGAACCGCCACATCTTCGGGCTGATCGCCGCCACCTTCGCGACGCACCCGTCGGGCGCGAGGCTGCCCCGGAGGACGGCGATCCCCCCCTCCTCGTGAACGGGGTTGGAACGGGGGCGGATCACCTCCCTGCGCACAACTCTGGCGCCTCGAATGCTCTCGCCCAGCGTGGTCCCGGAAATGGTGATCACATCCCGCCTGATGAGGCCGCCGAGCTCGCTGATGACCGCTGGGATACCCCCCGCCTCGTGCAGGTCGCTGATCTTGAAGGGGCCCGCCGGCGCCATGTTGCAGAGGTGGGGCGTCCTCCGGCTTATCTCGTCGAACAGCTCCAGATCCAGGCGCAGCCCGAGCTCATGGGCGACGGCGGGCAGGTGCAGAACAGTGTTCGTCGAGCCCCCGAGGGCCATGTCCACGGCGATGGCGTTCCTGAACACCTCCTCAGTCATGATACGGCTCGGGGTCAATCCCTCGTCGAGGAGCCTCATGATCTGCATCCCGGTCTCAGCCGCGAGGCGCGCCCTCAGGGCGCTCGTCGAGGGAGCCGTCGCCATGTAGGGGAGGGCCATACCCATGGCCTCGATGAGGCACTGCATAGAGTTGGCGGTGAACATCCCCCCGCAGGCGCCGGGGCCTCCGCAGCATATCTCCTCCAGGTAGGCGGCCTCCTCCCGGCTCATCTCCCCCGACTTGACCAGGCTGGGGACCTCGAAGAGCTCCTGCACTGTGATGGTCCGCCCCTTGTACCGCCCCCAGCTGGGGCATCCCGGCTCCATGGGGCCGCCGAGGCAGAAGATGGTGGGGATATCGAGGCGGGCGGCGGCCATCAGCATCCCCGGGTCGATCTTGTCGCATGTCGTCAGGCAGACCATGGCGTCGAAGCCGTGGGATTCCACCATCACCTCGATGGAGTCGGCGATGAGCTCCCGGCTGGGTAGCGACATCCTCATCCCCTCGTGGCCCATGGCGATGCCGTCGCAGACGGCGATGGTGTTGAACTCTAGGGGGGTGCCGCCGGCCTCCAAGATGCCCCGCTTGACCTGGGCAGCCAGCTTGTCGAGGTGGATGTGGCCCGGGACGATCTCGTTCCATGAGTTGACCACCGCGATAAGGGGCTTCCCGAGGTCCTCATCGGACAGCCCCGACCCCTTGAGAAGGGAGCGGTGGACGCTACGGTCGATCCCGTCGAAAACCTTAGCGCTTCTGTGCCGAGCTCGCGAATTCATGAGGATAAGGAGGATGCTTGAGGCTATTAAAGCTAGCCTCATCCGATCAAGATTTTATAACCTGAGCACGCTGGTTAGACCATGCAGCACATAACCGCCGTAACGCCCACCATCTGCAAGCTCGTTGGAATCCCGCCCCCAGAGCTATCAACGCGCGAAGTCATACAGTCCGTCGTGGATGCGGCGAGAGAGCTCATCGGAGGCCGTCCAGTTGAGAAGTGCCTCGTGTACGCGCCCGACGCCGTAGGCGAGGCGCTGTTCCGGGACTACGCTGGGGATTTCAGGCCTGTGATCGAGCTCGCTCCCCTTCGGGTCCCGCTGCGGTCGGTTTTTCCGCCGAAGACACCCGTCTGCTTCGCCTCCATGTTCACAGGCGCCCTCCCCGAAGCCCACGGTATAAGAAGGTATGAGAAGCCCGTGCTGAGCTGCGACACCCTCTTCGACGCGTTCCTGAGGCCGGGGAAGAGGGTCGCGATAGTCGCGGTGGAGGAGAGCAGCATCAGCCGCATCTTCCTGAACAGGAATATCGACTACTTCATCGAGGAATATGATCAACAGGTCAACGACCGCTTTCTCCAGCTGCTGAGAGACGGCGACTATGACTTCATCCTGGTCTACAATCAGGAGTACGACGACGCCATGCATAGAACGACGCCCCGGAGCGAGGAGGCGCTCAAAGCCATGAGAAACCATCTGAGAAGCTTCAAGCGGCTGGCGGAGGCCTTCCTGAACCGATACCGGGATCACACCCGTCTGATCCTGTTCTCCTCTGATCACGGCGTCCACATCAACCCCGAGACGGGACGGGGAGACCACGGATTGGATATTCCCGAGGACATGGAGGTCGTGAGCTTCTGGGGCCTTTACGGGAGCACGCTATAGACGCCTGAACCCCCGAATTTGTCCCAGAAACATGGGACAAAATAGGGGCTTCAAGCCTTCAAACAAGAGGCCTGTGCGATTTTGGCGAATCCAAACCGTTTTTTATATCAAGCATACCTCTCTCTACCCCAGGTATCTCCATGAAAACAAGGGAGGAATACTTCAAGGAAGGGAGCGGCGAGACGCTCCACGAGATATATCAGAAATATCACCCCCAGATTCTGGCGGACTTCGAGGACGAGTTGGAGAAGTACTGGGGCAGGGAGTGGAAGGCAAACACCATCGTGGGGAAGCTCCGTATGGTGCTGCTCCATCGCCCCGGAAAGGAGTTCCTGAGCGTCGGCAAGCCCACCCCCTGGCCGCCTCATGATACTTCGCTGGGGGCCTGGAGAATGTCCTTCAAGCCCGACCTGGACGAGCTGATCGAGCACCACGAGAACCTTGTCCAAGCATACAAGGATGAGGGCGTGGAGGTCGTCATCAGGAAGCCCGACCCCAACGACCCGCCCTACCAGGTGAAATCGATATACACAGACGACGTCTGTCACCCCGCCGTCTACGGGCAGGTCATCCTGCGCATGTACGACAACATACGCAGGGGGGAGGAGGTCCCCACCTATCAGACCCTCGCGGAGATCGGATGCCCGGTCGTCGGCATGATCATCGGCAAGGGCATGGCCGAGGGCGGCTCCATCGGCTGGCTCGACGAGAAGCACCTCATCATAGCTGTCCACTATCCCCGCGCGAACACCTGCCAGCCCGAGGTGATGCGCGCGAACGAATCAGGCCACTTGCAGTTCGCCAGGATAGTGAAGATGCAGGACCCCGAGGTCGACATCAGGATCAGCCCGGGGTACGGCGGCCGCCTCGGCGTGAGCCACTACGCCATGATAGACCGGCACACATCCATCCAAGACCCGAAATACCTGGACCCGAACCTCGTGGCGTGGATGAAGGCGGAGATGGACTGGCAGTTCATAGTGCCACCCGACGAGCTGACGCGCATCGACGCGAGGGGCTGGAAAAGCGGGCCGGATACCGGCGTCGTCCTCGAACCCATGAAGATACTGGTGCCGACAGGGAACCCCAAGGCGACGAAATGGCTGGAGAGCATAGGCGTCGAGGTCGTCGAGGTGGAGTGCTCAAGCCTGGTGGCGCCGAGAAACAGCGGCTCCATCCACTGCGCAGCCGGCTCCCTCATAAGGGACCCCGAGCCGAAGAGCTACTAAACACCCACCTCAAGCATCCAACCCTCTTCTTTTCTCCAAGCGCCGTCTTCTAGGGCTGACGCTACCACCTGAAGGGGATATCCTCATACCCCAGGAGGACATCGTAGACGTCGGTCCTACGGTCCAGCACGATGTGGTTCAGCCGCGTCTTCCGCTTCCTGAGACGTGACTCCACGAGGTTGCACTCGGCGAGGATGACCTCCTCCCGGTCGTGGCTGGCTGGCCCCGCGAGAAGCTCGCCCCTCGGCGAGACGATCATGCTCCTGCCGAGGAAGGGCTGCCCGCGCTCGACGCCGACGCGATCGGCCGCGGCGATGAAGACGGCGTTGAGATGGGCCTGGGCGACGCAGACCGCCTCCGTCAGGCGGCTGTCCTCCGCCCCCCTCTCCGAGGAGACCCAGTTAGTGATGTTGAGGATCACATCGACGCCCTGCAGCGCGTAGATGCGAGTCACCTCGGGGAACCACATATCATAACAAACGTACATCGCCAGCCGGCCCACGGGCGTGTGGAACACCGGCAGGCCGAGGTCCCCCCGGCTCGAAGAACAGCTTCTCCCTGTTCCACAGGTGGAGCTTCCGGTATTTGCCGATGTAGCCCTTGGGCCCGATGAGCACCGACGAGTTGTAGAGCCTGCCGCCCTCCCGCTCCGCTATACCCGCCGCGAGATAGACGCGATGCTCCTTCGCGAACTCCTCCCAAAGCCGGGTGGTCTCGCCACCTGGAACCTCCTCCGAGAGCCGATAAGCCTCGCCGCGGGTGTTGAAGACGTAGCCCGTGTTCGCGAGCTCCGGGAGGACGATGAGATCAGCGCCCTGACCGGCGGCCTCCCCGGCGAATCGCAGGGTCTTCTCCACGTTCTCCTCCTTATGACCGACCTGGGGCTCAATCTGACAGCACCCGATCTTCACGGGACTCTCCCAGTCGCCCGTTTCACCCAAAGAACCACCAAAACGAGGGTATGGAGCCCAGGCTATTTAACGTTATGAGCACCTGGTTAGAGTCGTCCTCCCCTTTTTGTCTCATGTTTCTAGAACAATAAAGCAATAAACGGGGAGACCCCCTTCAAGGATGAAGTCATGCACGCCGAAGACAAGAGGCAGATACGCGAGTCCTACGACAACCTAGGTGGAGAACTCTACGACCTCAGATATCGGCTCGAGCAGGAGGCTAAATACGACGCGATACTGAGGCACGTTGCGTCCTCCGCCGGCGACATCGTGCTGGACGATGGCTGCGGGACGGGTCTCCTTTTGGAGAGGCTGGAAACCCCCGCCGTGGGCTTGGACCTGGCGGGCGGCCTCCTCTCGATGGCGCGCTCACGGCTGAGGAACAGGCAGCGGGTCCACCTCATCCAGGCCGACGCGGAGCGTCTCCCCTTCAGGGGCGGGGTCTTCGATAAAGTGTTCGCCGTCACCCTCATCCAGAACACGGAGCCGAGGCGCACCCTAGCGGAGATCAGGAGGGTGGCCCGATCTGGCTCAGAGGTCGTCGTCACGGCCCTGAAGAAAGCGTTCACCTTTTCCGTCTTCGAGCAGTTGTTGAACGCCTCGGGCTTGACTCCGAGGTCCATCGTTCGAGATGACGGGGTGAAGGACTGGATAGCCTTCGCGGCGCCCGTAGATGGCTGACCCGTTGTTCGTTCAATCTAGGCTTTCAGAAAATAATTTATACCGACGCGCCTGTCTATATCTGGACCTTTCCTCTGGTGTCTGGTTTGGAGCCGAGCAGGAAGCCGTTGAACGTGCTCATAAAGAGCGTTGGGAGCAACGTCATAATACACCTGAAGAGCCGGGCGGAGTACTGGGGTAGGATGACGAGGGCGGACGGGTACATGAACATCATGCTGAAGGGGGCGAAGGAGTACAACAGCGACGGCCTCGTCGCGAACTATGGGGATGTCTTCATCAGGGGGAACAACATCCTCTATATCTGCATCAATCCCTCTAGGCCGCCTCAGGCCCGGAAGCCGCCGGAGACCGAGCCGGAGCAGGGTTGACGCCGTTCTCGGCCATCCGCTACTCTATTCTGTGTGCTGGAGGATACTTGGGGTAGGCCGCTCTGCTGTGGCGGAGCCTCATCTTGACGGCGACCTCTGCCATCCTGAGCGATGCCTCAGCCCCGTCCAAGATGGGGACGCCCAGCGCCTCTCTCAGGGGTTTCCCGAGCCCCCACAGTGCGAGGCAGCCGAGGTAGAAAGCGTCCCCCTCGCCCTTCTCCAGCTTGGATTCCACGAGGGACCGGATTGCCTCCGTCGTCCTTTCCAGGTCTCTCCGCATCTCTAGGACGGGTATCTCCGGCGTTACTCTGCATGGCTTCTTCCCCAGCATGGACGCCAGCAGCCTCATGGACTCCCCCGGCCCAATGACGGGGATGTCGACGAGTTCCCTCGCCGCATCGAGGGCAGGGTCTCCCTCACACCAGATGATCACGGCGTCGCAGCCCTCTTCCTCCGCCTCCCTCACGAGCCTGAGGACCTCCAGGGAGGCCTCGACAGCGTCCACCTCCGACTCGATGGCTGGAGGGCCCTTGGCGATCTGGACCGCGTCGACCTCGGTCCCCGGGTCCGCGATCTCCCTCAGATACCTCAGCCTCTCCTCCACGGCCGCCTTGGATAATCCGGTTATGGGGACAATGATTCGGATCTTCAAAAACGCAGCCTCCACATCCGATGGGAGCTTACCTCTCAAAAGGTTTATGACGACCCTTTTAAACGCCGCGGGGCAACGTTTACGGGGGCGTCGGGGGATGAGGCTGATCGTGGCCATCACGGGCGCCAGCGGCGCCATCTACGGCAAACGGCTCATCGAGGCGCTGAAGGAGAGAGGCGTCGAGGTCCACCTGATCGTCAGCGAATCCGCGAGGTTCGTCGTGGAGCACGAGCTAGACGATCCTCGGATCTTGGAGGGGATGGCGGATCGCGTCTATGACCCCCGGAATCTGAGCGCTCCCGTGACGAGCGGCTCCTTCAGGGTCGACGGCATGGTCATCGTCCCGGCGTCGATGAAGACCGTCGCGGCCATCGCCTCAGGCTACTGCGAGAACCTCGTCGCCCGGGCAGCCGACGTCCAGCTAAAGGAACGGCGCCCCCTGATCGTCGTCCCCCGGGAGACCCCGCTGAACGCCATCCACTTGGAGAACATGGCGAAGCTCAGCCGCCGCGGCGTGACGATCCTGCCCGCCATGCCCGGGTTCTACCACAGACCCGAAACCATCGGAGACCTGGTCGACTTCGTCGTTGGGAAGATCCTGGACCAGTTGGGGTTGGATCATGACCTCTACAGGCGGTGGGCTGAGGCAACCGGTGGGGCTTAAGTCTCCAGCTTCAGCTCCCTGTCGAGCTGGGCTAGGAAGTCGAACATGAACCTGTGTCTCGACTCCGCCATGCGCCGGGCCTCGGGGGTGAACATCCGGCTTCTCAGCTTCAGGAGCTTCTCGTGGAAGTGGACTACGAACTCATTTACGGGGCGGCCATGCTCCGCGCTGTACATGGCGGTTCGGTAGACGCCCAGCGCCCCCATCGCGTCGAGCTTGTCCGCGTCGGAGAGG
>QMXQ01000002.1 GCA_003662205.1 Candidatus Bathyarchaeota archaeon | reverse complement strand
GCCCGAAGTAGCACCGGTAACAGTCGGCGTAGGGGACGTGGTAGACCTCGGGGACGAGGGGGCCGAGCCGCCTCTTCATGTTCAGCCCCACTCCCGAGAGGGTGAGGGCGCCGTAGGTGGTCCCGTGGTAGGAGCCCAGGAACGACACGATCTTCGGCCTCCCCGTCGCCGCCCGCGCCAGCTTCATCGCGCCGTCGTTGGCGTCGGAGCCGGAGAGGCTGAAGGCCACCCTCTTCGGGAAGTGCCCCGGCGTCAGCCGCGTCAGCCTCTCGGCCAGCGCGACCGGCAGCTCGTAGTAGGAGTAGCCCAGGGTGTTGTGGATGAACCTCCGGGCCTGGGTCTCTATCGCTTTGACGACCTCGGGGTGGCAGTGGCCGACGTTGGTCACGGCGGCCCCCGAGAGGAAGTCCAGGTACTCGTTTCCGTCCAGATCCCAGATCCTCGCTCCCTCGGCTCGGGAGACCACCAGCGGGTAGTACGCCATCCGGCACGCCTGCGACAGGACCTCCCGGTCCCGAGCGACGACCTCCCTGCACCGCTTCAAAGGTTTAGACATACTTTTCCCTTTCCTCTCATCCTGTTAAGAGCGTTATGCTTCCTCTTTCTCGCCGCCTAGAGGCTGGATGAGGGCGATTGTTAGAGGAAGAACGACGGGGGGAGCACGGATCTGCCCGTCTCCGCCCTGAGCGCGGAGAGGGAGGCCTTCTGCTGGTTGAGGATCTCCCAGAACTCCTTGGGCATGTCGGGCTCGTCCCTGTAGATCTCCTCCATGCGGGCGATCTTTTCCAGCAGCTTGTCCAGGCGGAGGGAGAACTGGAGGTTGTAGTCCTCCTCGGAGTAGTCCCTGTCGAAGACCTGTTTGAAGAGGCGCCTCAGGTCCTCGTACCTGGGCAGGTAGCCGATGGGGGTCTTGATGGCGTCGTAGTCGCCGTGGATCCGGCCCTCGGCCCAGAGCACCCAGATCTTCTTGTCCACGATCTCGTTGGTGTACCTGCCCTCGTGCTTGAGGAAGTAGTTGGTCGCGAAGACTTTGGGGCGGTTCCTGAGCCTCCTACCGAACTTGATGTGGTTGGAGAGGTACCGCCCGAGAGGGACGACCATGAAGTCCATGATGGCCATGGGGTTGGACTTCCGCACCCCCTCCCGCCCGAGGGTCGCCGAGGTGGTCTCGGACTCGATGGTGGCGCCGATGTAGACGCCGTGCTCCCAGCTCAGGGCCTCGCAGATGGGCACGTTGGTGTCCGAGTCGCGGCCGCCGTAGAATATGCCCCGCACGACGACGCCGTCGGGGTCGTTCACCTTCGGGTCCGCGTTCTCCAGCTCGCTGATGCGCATCGTGTACCGGGCGTTGCTGTGGGCGAAGGGGATGAGATTGCCCTCCGCGTCCCTCTTACCCTCCCACCACTCACCTGAGTGGTTGATGCCCCTCTTGGGGATGTCGTCGCGGCCCATCCCCTGCCAGTAGGGGACGCCGTCGGCGACGAGGACGTTGGAGAAGATGAGCTCCCTGGGCGTGGTCAGGGCCTTGTAGATGAGGGGGTCGTCCACCGGGTTGACGTCCTTGATGATGCCGAAGATGCCCGACTCGATGTTGACGGCCCGGGCGTTCCCCTCGTCGTCCATCCTGATGTACGCGATGTCGTCGCCGACGATGGTCTGACCCGGGATCATGGCGGTCGAAGTCTTCCCGCAGGCGCTCGGGTAGGCCCCCGTGAAGTAGGTGACCCGATCCCTCCCCGGCGGATGGACTCCCATGATGAGCATGTGCTCCGCAAGCCAGTCCTCGTGGTTCGCCTTGTAGATGGCGAGGCGGAGCGCCAGCTTCTTCAGCCCGAGGCTGTTCCCCGCGTACTGATTGTTGACCGAGTAGACCTTCCTATCGATGACGTCGATGTAGATCCGCCGCTTGTCCACGTTCTTCGTGCAGTTCCTCTCATCGAGCTCGCCGGCGGAGTGGACGAAGGCGAAGAACTCGTCCGAGCCCCCGAGCTTCTTGAACTGCTCGTACCCGCTCCTGTAGAGGAGGTCCTCGCTGTGGGCGACGTAGGCCGAGTCCGTGAGCTGGAGCGCGCTGATGGAGAACCGGGAGCCCGTCGGCCCGAGGCAGAAGAACCGGACGAGCATCTCCTTCCCCTTCATGGCCCCGTCGAGGAGGTCGTGGACCTCCTTGAGGCCCGCCTCCCGGTCCACGGTGTTGATGCCGCGGCTCAGCCTGTGGCCAGGGGGGAGGAGGACCGCCGTGTGCTCCTTGTCGCGGGCCTGATCATAGTATCCGTCATAGTGGACCGTGTGGCCTTCCATCCTCAGCCTCATCTCCTCCCCGTTGTCGAGGGCGAGCTGACGGACATAGGCGATCTCCTCCGGGTCGTCGGTGATCACCGAGACCTTCGCCGGCTTGCACAGCTTCACATACTTCTCGACGATCTCGACAACGTGAGGGTTTCCAAGCGCCTCAAGCTTGGCAAGGTTCTCCCCGCCCAGAACAGCCTCAGAAGAATACGTCATACACCCAACCTCCTAG
Source organism: Candidatus Bathyarchaeota archaeon (assembly GCA_003662205.1). Lineage (GTDB taxonomy): Archaea > Thermoproteota > Bathyarchaeia > TCS64 > TCS64 > B46-G15. The sequence continues at coordinate 22,190 of QMXQ01000002.1, read as the reverse complement.
ATAACCTCTCAGCCCTCTTTATACCCCTTCTGATCCATCTCAATGCGGACGCCAACTTAAGGCTTAGGTGCCGATGCAGACGCCGCGGACCCTAGCTGGCGCCTCTCCCCTCCTCGACCTCCCTCCCATCAGGGAAGCCCGTCCGCCCCCAGACGCGCCTCGCCTCCAGCTCAACATCCTCCAGGCCTCGGTAGATCCGTTCCTCGAAGTATCTCAGCACCTCCCCGAGGGGGACGCTCCTGTCCGGCGCCACCCAGCACCTCCATCGGCCGCATCTCTCCAGAAGCTCGTCCCTGCTGGAGGGCCAGCCGTCGAAGGCGCGCAGCGCCCAGGAGACCGCGTTCGGCCCGAAGGGCGTCGGAGGAGGATGCCCCTCGCATAGGAGTTGCTGGAATCTGAGGGCGTCCCGGTACATGGCGTAGTTGTTGAAGAATACGTAGACCCTCCCCGCGTCCTTGAAGCGGTCGAGGCGCCGCCGGAGCTCTTCGAGCTGGCGGTTGGTGTAGCTGTACCTGAGATCGTAGCCGGGCAGCCCGTGGAGCCTGAAATAGGCGACTTCCCCCACCCGGACAGGCTCGACCTTCATGGGGTCCGTGACGTGTATGACGTCGAACCGTTCAAGGACCTCGCGTAGCCCCCTCCGCGCCTCCGCCGTCTCCCAGCTGGCGCCCCGGGTCTCCCAGCCCAGCTGGACCGCGCCGCCATTCACATTTTCAAAGAAGGCCTCCGCCCTTTTCAGCGACTCCTCGCAGGCCTTGAGGCGGGCGGGCGTCTGGAGGAGCAGGACCCGGGCCCCGCAGGCCTCGGCCGCCTCGAACATCCGCGCCATGTTCTCCAGGGCCCTCTCCGTGGGGCGCAGCATATGCTCATGGGTGATGGATCTGTGGCATTTGACCGTGAACTCGAAGTCTTCGGGCACGCTCCGCCGCCACTTCCGATAGGTGTCGACCCTGTGGAACCTGTAGAAGCTGCTGTTCACCTCCACCGTGGGGAAGAGGTCGGAGTACGCCTGAAGGGTCGTCCTCCCCCTCCGCTTCGAGGGGGGAACGGTCTCATAGAGCCGCGACCAGCCGCAGGTCCCAACCAGGATCATGTCTCTCTTCTCCTGCCTGGGCGGAGAGCCCCTCGATTAGCCCATCTTTTCCCCTGTTAAAACGGGTTTCGTTCTCCCTCACAGCCCGGGTCTCTAGAGAGGGGGGCACCGCGGCTTTGGGGCGGAAATATTAAAGCCATGGTAGGCCTGTCCCTTCTTGAGGTTTATGTCCGAGAATGGTAAGCTGAAACGGTTCTGGATTCAGGAGCTGACCCGCCCCGCTTTCGAGGACTGGCTGGAGAACGAGCCGGCGCCCGTCGTCATCATCGGCATCGGCGCCATCGAGCAGCACGGCCTTCACCTGCCCCTGGGGACCGACTCCCTCGGCGTCCGCGCCTTCATCCACGAGGTGGCGAAGCGGACCAACAGCGTCTGCATTCACCCTTGCTGGCCGGGCTACTCCCCCCACCATATGGGGTTCAAGGGGACCATCACCTTCAGCGAGGAGACGCTCCTCGGCGTCCTCCTTGACACCATCGGGAGCCTCGCCGCCCACGGCGTCAAGCGGATCGTCCTCATCAACCACCACGGCGGCAACTCGAACATCATGGCCCTGGCGGCCCAGATCGCCCGACGCGAGTTCCGTGTCATGGTCGCGACGCCCCGGGGACCCAGCAACACGGAGCTCGCGAAGAAGATCCAGCACCGGATGAGGAAGTACTTCGAGGTCCACTCGGGGCCCCGGGAGACGGCGTACGCCCTCCACTACTTCCCCGAGCTCGTCGAGATGTGGCGGCTCAAGGACTGGAAGAACACCTTCAAGGTGGACCCCAAGCTGATGGAGTTCATGGACCCCGACCGCGACGACTACGAGCTCGTCAGCCAGGTCTTCATGGCCTGCCTGGAGCCCGACACCGACGACTTCACCTCCAGCGGCCAGTACGCCACGAGCGACCCCCGGACGGCGGACCCGGAGGAGGCCAAGCAGCGGATGGAGGAGTCGATCCAGTTCCTCGTCGACTTCATCAACCTCTGGAAGACCATCCCCGTGCCGCCCGCCTACCGCGACTAACCTCCCTTTTTCCATCTCAGGAAAACTTCTCCTTCAGCCTCCGGCAGACCCGGGCCAGATGAGGCGGCATCAGCTCGTCCTCCAGCCAGCTATCCACCAGCCGGACCCTCTGTTCTACCCAGCCTCGATCCCCTTCATCTCGGGCCAGGGAGAGCTCGAAATCGAAGGCAGTCATATGCACCTCGTACACGGCGGGATGGAAGGTAGTCACCGTATCCTTCCTCAGCGGGATGCCCCTCTTTTTCAGCTCGCTCATCTCGACGAGCTCGTGGACCATGAGGTACCTGCTGTCTAGGACCTCCCTCAACGTCGTCTTGTCCCCCGTGGCTGTCGGCCCCGTCAGGTAGTCGAAGAACTCCCTCGGCTCCACCCGCTCGTAGTCGTACCCTCGTTCGGACAGGATGCGCTCCGCCTCCCGGATCCTATCCGCGATCTCCTTCAACATCCCAGCGATCAGGTAGTCCAATTGATTAAAAACTAATGGTGAACTCATGCTCAAGTCTTCGAGACGAGAGACTTGTGCCGAAAGGAATTACTCTCCGGTTTTCTCGTCTTCCTTCTTGGCGATGCGGGACGCAAGCCGCTTTCGGGCCCGCTGGATGTTGGCGAACATGCCGCCGAATATGCCTCCGCCGATGAAGCCGAGCAGGACCCAGAAGCTGCTCGCGAAGGTCCCCTCGAAGAGGAAGTAGCAGATGTACTCGAATATATAGGCGAAGACGCCCGTTATCACCCCCGCCTGGACGGGGTTCTCCGCCCTCCTGCCCACAAGGTAGCCGCCTAAAGCGCCGCCTACGGTGTGGGCCCCGAAGAAGAGGGTGCGGAACGCGTCCGCGTACTCCGCGAATCTCATCCCCCTTGTGTAGTAGGCGCTGAGGGTCTGGAAGATGAGCAGCACCACGCCGAAAGCGATGAGCGCGCCGGCGAGGCAGTCCCTGATGACGAATCCCTGGCTTTTCTCCGTCGTCGATCCCCGAGTCACCCGTTGAACCCGCCTGAGGCTTGAACCGATGAGTCGAACGAAAAAATGTCGCTCCCCTTACTAGCCTCCCCAGAGGTAGATACGAGTATAGCATCGAGATATATAAAAAAGAGTATAGGCGTGCGTCACCTGCGCCACTTCTCCCCGATGGGGTAGATGTCCCAGGGGATGTTCTCATAGTGGAGGGTGCTCAGGTCGGCGGGGGTCGTCCCCGGCGGGTCGATGGGGTAGTCGACCCTCGACCAGGTGTCCCAGAAGGCCTTGTGGTGGACCCTGCTCTTGATCTCCACGATGTCGAGGCTGTCGACGTCGATGCCGATGGCCTTGAGGGGGTCGGCGCTCATCGGCGCAAACAGCCTCTGGGTGATAACGACGTGATTGTTGTCATCGAGGTCTAGGGAGGCTACGAGGTCGAGATGCCTCTTGGCTCCCTTTCCCATGGGCCCGGTCTCCACCCAGTCGACGCTCCCCAGGTACTCGATCCTGCCCGTGATCTCGACGGGGTCGCCGGAGATGGGGTGGACCCATCCGCCTATTCTCACGGTGATCGTGTCACCGACCTTGTGGTTCTCCGCCAGCATCTCAAGCACCTTGGGGTCGGCGATGCTCGTTGAGCAGAAGTTCTTCGCCCCCTGATCGATGAGTTCCTTGAGGATGTGGGTTCCATCTCCCAGTCTGTCGTCGTGGTAGGCGATGACGACGGGCTTCGTCCCCTCCCGCACCATCCTGATCACATCGGCGACGCCCTCCCGGGCCTTCGGCAGCGGCCGGGTCAGCGCCTCCCGCAGGCTCCACACGAGGTCGGAGAGGTCCTGGGCGGCCTCCTCCGCCAGCTCATGGTCGTCGTTGGTGACGACGAAGACCGAGAAGCCTACATCCGGCACGTCCGCGTAGGCGAAGCCCGGGGCGACGGAGGCGCAGTAGACCCCCTTCTCCTCCCACCAGCGGCAGCGGTCGTAGACCTCTTTCATGGGGTAGTGCTCGGATGCTTGGAAGACGCTCGCGCAGATGATGCCCGGCTTCCGCACCGCCATCGTCGGCTTGAAGTTGCCCCGGACGGTCTCGATCATGCAACGGGCCGCGGTCACCCCGATCTCGTGCGCGTCGAGATGCGGATAGGTCTTCAGGATGAAGACGGCATCAACGGCGTTCGCGAGCTCGACATCCTCGTTCGCGTGTAGATCCAGCGTGACCATGATGGGGACCCTCCCGACCACCTTTCTCACCCTGCGGGCCAACTCCGCCTCGGGCCTGGGAATTCCCATGACTGCCATCGCCCCGTGGAGGGCGAGGAGCACGCCGTCGAGCTCCCCCGCCTCCTTCAGCCCCTCCATGATGCGGTCCGCGATGGTGTCGAAGGCCTCGGTCGTCAGCCAGCTTCCCATCCCGACGGTGGCGGGCCAACCTGTCCTCAGGATTCCGACGAGCTCGACGTCCTTCTCCCGCTCGGCGGCCTCCTTGTACCCTGTGATATACGACTTCCCCTCCCCCTCCGTGTTGAGCGCCTCTTCCCCGTAGCGTATGCCCCCTTTCTCCCAGGCCTCGAGGGTTGTGATGTTTGGGCAGAAGGTGCAGGTCTCATGCGAGAAGCTTGCAACCGCTATCCTCACACTTATCTCCTCTGAAAGAAGTATCCGCGTACCTTATTATAATTATGAGCTGAGGGCTGTGCAGACGGATTCGCGGGCATCTGAAGCACTGAAACAAGTTGGATAACCGGCCGTTGGGGCGTTAACCTGGAAGGAGTCGACGACAATGGTTCGATGAAGTTTTATCCTCTCCTACGCTTCCTCTATATGGAAGTGCTGGAATTGAAGCGGATCAGCATAGTGGCGACGGGGGACTCCCTCATAACCATGAAGCAATCCGTCCACTCGGAGCCGCGGTTCCTTGAGCTGGCCGACCTGATACGGGGCGCCGACGTCGCCTTCACCAACCTGGAGATGCTCCTCCACGACTATGAGAGCGATGCTTACCCCGCCGCGGAGTGCGGCGGCACCTACACCCGGGCCGACCCCGTGATGATCGAGGAGCTCAAATGGATGGGCTTCGACCTCGTCTCCACGGCGAACAACCACAGCCTCGACTACATGTACGGCGGCCTCTTCAAAACCCTCGAACACCTCGACGCCGCGGGCGTCCCCCACGCGGGGACCGGCCGAAACCTCGCCGAGGCCCGGCAGCCCGCCTACCTGGAGACCTCCCGGGGGAGGGTCGCCCTCATCGCCGCCGCGTCCACCTTCGCCTCCTTCGGCCGCGCCGGCGCGGCCCGCAGGGACATGCACGGCCGTCCGGGCCTGAACCCCCTCAGGTACGAGACCTGGTACGTCGTCAGGGAGGAGACCCTGGAGGCGCTGAAACGGGTGGCGGAGGAGATGGGGCTCCCCGAGGTGGTTCAGCCCGAGGACGCCTACTACTTCCTCCGCAAGAAGTTCGTCGTCGGCGAGGATGTCGGCGTCCACACCAAGCCTCACAAGGGCGACATGGAGGGGAACCTGGAGGCGGTCCGGGACGCGGCCCGGCAGGCGGACTGGGTCCTGTTCTCGCTCCACGCCCACGAGGGGCGGATGGGCGACCCGGAGCGGCCGGCGGAGTTCATCGAGGAGTTCGCCAGGGCCTGCATCGACGCCGGAGCCCACGCGGTCATCGGCCACGGCCACCACGCGATGCGGGGCATCGAGATCAGGGACGGACGCCCCATCTTCTACAGCTTGGGGGACTTCATCTTCCAGAACGAGACGGTGGCGAAGATGCCCGCCGACTTCTACGAGCGATACAAGCTCGACCCCTACAGCGGGACGCCGGCGGACGCCTACGACGCACGGCAGAAGGCGCCGCCGCGGCCCGGATACCCCGCCCACAAATGGTTCACCGAGGAGGAGAAATACTGGATCAGCGTCGTCCCCTCCATGACCTTCGAGGGCGACAGGCTCACGGAGCTCAAGCTCCACCCCATCGACCTCGGACAGGCCAAGCCCCGATCCCAGCGGGGGCGACCCATGCTGGCGGAGCCGGAGCTGGCCGAGAGGATCCTGGAGACGATGCGGGAGCTGTCGAGGCCCTACGGCACCGAGATCACCGTGGAAGACGGGGTCGGCGTCGTTAAGCTGTAGCACTCTTCAACTTTTTTCTGTAAAAATGCTCTCGTAAATGGAACATTCGTTACGTGAAAAGACTAAGTGTTTTCAAGGGAACCCTCTCTCACAGATATAGGTTGACGGGCTGCCGGACCCTGTTTAGCACGAGCGACTAGACTTCCAAATAGCCCCCCGCTAGTGAGACTTAGTACCGCCCAGAGACTACCTGGAAAAGATCTCTCGAAAACTAGGTAGTATGCATACTCAATGACATATGCAGCGATCGACGTCAGGAGGCCCGCCCGGGCGAACTTTTCACTTCTTCGGCGGCCGACTAGATAACCCCCTAGAGCGCCTCCAGCGATATGAACGCCTACGAAGAAAATGAAGAACGCGTCCGCGTACCTGATGATGCTCTCCTCCTCTATCCCGGCGGACGCATAGTAAGCACCTAATATTTGAAAGGCGAGCAACACTACGCCGAAAGCAAGGGATGCTCCTCCAAGATACTCTTGGAAGAACTTCTCAGAGCGTTTATCTGCGTCAGTCATCGAAGATCAATTCTCTCGCTATGAGATATTTAACATATTAGAACGTTGTGAAACTGCCCTGTTTAATCCCTTTTCAGTGGCTCTCGAGCAACGCCGATTTCAGGGATAGGAAAATTGTTATATTGTTTTTTATAATTATTATATTTATAATGGTGTTGGAGATGCCTAAGGGAACTGAGTGTAAATTAACCGATTGCTCACACAATAACGACCGCAAATGCACCATAGATTCCCACGCGGAGCCTCTTCTTGAAGTTATGTCGTTCTCCGGTTACTGCCCTGAATATGATGGAGATCGCTTCCCCGGGGTAAGAGACGAGAGCAGAAAGGGTAAATCTATATTCGGTAAAAAGAGACATGAGTCGTAAATAGGACGTCTCTTGGGATATGTTTTTCTTAAATCTTTGATAATTATTATAGAACGTGGTTTATATTAAAATTAATGAGATTTTATCTACAAGATTCTCTGAAAAACTTTAAATGGAGTTCAAATCTATATCTGAGATGGATAACTCAGAAACTCGGAGGTAACATTATGGCAATATTAACGGAAGGTAGGCTAGTGCCACTAGTTGCATTTATCTTAGCATGGATCGCGACGTATCTAGCGATACAGCTGGGGAAGCAGGGGAAGATAAGGATACGGCGGATACCGGGCTTAGATGCCATTGAGGAGGTCGTCGGCAGGGCTGTCGAGATGGGCCGCCCGGTCTTCGATATCATCGGCATGGGCAGCTTTACTTCTATCTACGCCACTCAGACCGTGGCTGGACTCTCCATTCTCAGCTACGTGGCGACGCTCTGCGCCCGTCTCGGGGCGAAGCTATACGCCCCTCAAGCCGACGTCGGAGTTATGCCCGTCGCCATAGAACTAGTGAGGGACGCCTACAGGAGTGAAGGCAAGCTGGAGGAACTCGATGTAGACGAGCAGCTACCCTATCTCTCAGGCACCCAGTTTGCATGGGCCGGAGGCATTATCGGCATGGCAGCCAGAATGAAGCCGGCGGGCAACATCATGATCGGGCCATTCTGGGCCGAATCTATGATGTTCGCAGAATCTTTCAACCGAGCTGGTTCGATGCAGGTCGGCGGCACAGCCAGAATGTATCAGATCCCCTTCTTCGCAGCCGTCTGCGACTATGTCCTCATCGGCGAGGAGATATTCGCCGCAGGCGCATACGTTTCAGGTGATCCCCTTCAGATCGGATCGATAGCTTCTCAGGACTGGTACAAGCTAGTAGCCTTGATTCTGGGCATCATAGGCGCGCTCCTAGCGACGGCAAACGTACCCGTTATCCAAAATCTACTCAGCATGTGAGGTGAAAAAGATGGATGCTAGGAGAGATATACCCCTGGTGATAACCTTCCTAGTCGGCGTCATAGCTGTGATGGATTATTACACGACCTTCTCAGCGGTCAAAGAGACCTTCACTGTCATAAAGAACTGGGGCGTCGTGCTAAACGCCTTCGCTCTAGGGCTGGGCGCCGTCAACCTATTTAGAGTCCACGGGAGACGCATCTCAGAACGGAAAAGAAGCGACTGGCCCTTCAGTGCTTGGCTGTTATTAATGCTTGTCATCTTCGTCTTAGTGGGCTTGGGAACAGGGCAGTTTGACGCCAGCGACCAGTACCAATGGATATACAACGCGCTCTATCTTCCGATAGGCGCCACAATGTACGCATCGTTGTGCTTCTACATGTCTTATGGCGCTTACAAGATCCTACGGGCTAGGAATCTCGACTCTTTCCTCCTTTTCGTCACCGCTATTTTCGTTGTACTAGGGAACACGCCGCTATTCCCCGCCCTATTCCCGCCCTTCTTCCATATCCGTGAGTGGATATTCAAAGCGGTAGTCGGAGGCGCTTATCGAGGGATCAGGATTGGTGTCGGTATAGGCGCGGTGGTCCTAGGCATACGGACGCTGATCGGAATGGAGACGGGATACCTGGGGAGGAGATGACAATGTCCGCATGGGAGAAACTCACAGCCCTTCCCAGAGAGATAGTTCTGGGACTGGTTTTGATAGCCATGATCCTACCCACCCTCAAGCCTCTCGGGCTACCCCTCATGGTAGGCACGATGGCTAAGGACTGGTATGATACCGTCGACGCCCTTCCCTCGGGGTCGGTGGTGCTCTTCGACATAGGATTCGGGTCGGGAGGATACCCCTCCCTGGGCCCGGCCACAATCGCGGCCCTACATCAGATGTTTGAAAAAGACCTTAAGATCATCCTTATGGCTACCGCCCTTGAGGGCTCGATGATGTACCCCCTCATAATGAATAAAGTGAAACCGGAGGAGAACTATGGCGCTGTCTACGGGGAAGACTACGTTTTCTTAGGCTACATAGCTGGGGGTCAAACAGCCATGGCCGGGGTTCTAGGCGACCTCCACGCCATAGTTTCAACCGAATATACTGGAAAACCGATCGACCAGATCCCGCTTCTAAAGGGGGTTGAAGGAGCCGAGGATATCAGCCTCGTGGCCTATATTACAACCTCAGGTGACACGTCCGAGGGGTGGGTCTACCAGGCCTACAGCGCATACGGTAAAGATGTTGTCGGCGGCATGCTCAGCATGATGACCACCTCAATGAAACCATACTATGACTCAGGTCAGCTGAAGGGGTTGTTGGACGGTGTCAAGGGCGCTGCCGATATGGAGTTCCTAACAAGACACCCTGGCGATGCGATCAAGAGTTCCGATGTGCTCAGCTTCTCTCAAACCCTTGTGCTCATTTTCATCATCGTGGGCAATATCTCGTATTGGGGTGTAAAAACCTCGGAGAAGGAGGGACGCTGAAATGCCTGTGTCCTCTGATCCCCTGATCTGGATAGCTGCCTTCTATACGATCGCCGCAACAAGCTACGCATTCAGAGATAACATACTATTCAAATTCTCGGAGAACACCTACATAGGCGCCGCGGCAGGTCATGCAATCGTCATGGGTATCAAGAACATCAGAGACTATGGCTGGGCGCATATCATGAAGGGCGAGATGATCTACTGGGTCGTCTTCGTCCTCGGCGTCATGCTATACTTCAGATTCCATCGACAATATTATTGGCTTTACAGATATCCAATCGCCTTCTTGGTCGGTAATGGCGTCGGCATCTCGATACGGGCCGCCATACACAGTGACTTCATAAAACAGATAATCGAGACAGCAAAACCGTTGACCGGGGCAACCGCGTTCGACACCTTCAACAACATCATCATCTTCATAGGTGTCATCACCGCCCTAAGCCATTTCATCTTCACATACGAAGGCATGCATAAGGGTACCCTCGGCTGGATGCCAAAAGTTGGACGATGGATGATATTGCTAGCCCTCGGCGCCTCCTTTGGAAATACGATAATGACGCGATTCGGCCAATACCAGGGCAGGATCCTCTTCCTACTTAGAGACTGGCTAGGAATAGTGGCCTAATCTCCCCTTTTTTATCATACCTCCCAAAAACAAATCCTAACAGTCTTAAACAGGTAAAGTATCATAAACAGATTGCTTGACGATGGGATGAACATGCCCAACCTAAATGACTACTTGGCGGGGGCGATGCTCGCCAACGGCTTCGTCTGGATGTGGTCCCTAATACTAGGCTATTTCTCGGGCTTCTTCACCAATATATCTCCAATCCTCCTCGCAGATGCCTCATATGTAATATATCTCCTAGGTGGAATCACCTCATCATACCTTGTATGTAAACGGGCAGCATCAAGGCATCTCATCGTCGGGATCAAACTTTCAATCATAACTTGGATTTTCTCCCTGATTATAATGCTCTCTCTCACAGCTGAGCCGTCTATAGGGACGGCTTTCGCGTTACTCGCTTGTTTCGTGGCCGGAGACATCGCGGGCGCCTATCTAGCGCTAAAATCCCGGCTGAAAGCCGAAAGGGTTCAGACCGAAACCTCTGAGAACACCTGAAGAAACTTTAAAAGCTATGCCAAGAAACGATCTAAGCAACTGAGCTATTCGAAGGGGTTTGAGATTGTTCTGGGATATGGAGCTGACCCCTGAAGAGGAGGAGGAGATGATCAGGAAGATCGCTAGGAAGATCCATAAATATGGGATGGAGGTGGCCACAATCCTGTTTCTGGAGAGCATCAAACCCCTCACATACATCGGAAGTCAGATGGGGCGCTTCTTCATCTCTCCCTTCCTGCCCGCCCTTGGAGAAGGCATCGGCCGAGGCGGAGAGAAGTTCTTCATGGTCTTCGAGAAGCGGGAGAACGTTGAGAAGCTGCTCGCGATGCTTGAGGAGCTGGCGAAGGAGGAGCCGCAGCCGGAGCAGCCCGAGAAAACTGAAAATGAGCCAGATGCGCCCCCTCCTCAGAAGAAGGGGTGGCGGCGCTTACTTCCATTCTAACCGGAAACGCGAAACCATGGAGAATCCTCCAGTCTCCTAGAAAAGTTTAAGGATGAGTTATAGCGACAACTCTACGAATCACGATGACAACACTCAGGAAGCCCACGGAAGAGATGCAGTATATCCTAGCGACGGACGTGGGGAGCACGACAACGAAGGCTCGATTCTTTACTAACGAGTCGGGCGAGTGGCGTTTCGTCGTCGCCGGCGAGGCCCCCACCACGGTGGAGGCGCCGTACGAGGACGTCACCCTAGGCGTTAGGAACGCGGTGAGGGAGGTGGAGGAGCTGACGGGCCACTACATCCTCGCGCCGGACGGTAGCGGCATCGTCGTCCCCTACGACGGGAAGATCGGCGTCGACCTCTACTGCACCACCAGCAGCGCCGGAGGAGGGCTACAGATGATGGTCGCCGGCCTCATCAAGACGATGACGGCCGAGAGCGCGAACAGGGCCGCCCTCGGCGCGGGTGCCATAGTCATGGACGTCATCGCTCGAGACGACGGCCGTCAGGTTTACCAGAAGATCCAGCGGATACGAAGCCTCAGACCGGACATGATCCTCTTGGCTGGGGGGACGGACGGCGGCGCGGCGGCCCAGGTCCTCGAGATCGTTGAACTCATTAAAGCTGCTGAACCTAAGCCGAGGCTCGGGATCGGCTACAAGCTCCCCATCATCTACGCTGGGAACAAGGCCCTGAGGCCTCAGGTGGAGAAGCTGATGGGAGAGAGCTTCGCGCTGGATATAGTGGAGAACATCCGGCCTGTGCTGGAGGTGGAGAACACGGAGCCGGCGCGTAGGGCGGTCCACGAGCTGTTCATGGAGCACGTCATGAGCCACGCGCCCGGCTACACGAAGCTGATGAAGTGGACGGACGTGGACATCATGCCGACGCCAGCGGGGGAGGGGATGGCGATGCAACTCATCGCGGACACCTTCAAGAAGAACACCATCGGCGTCGGGCTAGGCGGAGCGACGACCAACGTCTACTCCATCTTCGACGGCCGCTTCGTCCGCAGCGTCAGCGCCAACCTCGGCATGAGCTACAGCGTCACCAACGTGATGAAGGAGGCAGGCATCGACAACATCATGAGATGGCTCCCCTTCCGGCTCGACGAGGAGGATGTCGCGAGCAGACTGATGAACAAGATGATCCGGCCGACGACCATCCCCCAGACCCTGGAGGATCTCATCGTCGAGCACTCGGTGGCGCGAGAGGCGCTACGATTGGGCCTGAAGCACCACAAGACCATCGCCACGAGGCTCAAGGGCATCCAGATAGAGCGGACCATCTCGGACCTCTTCGATCAGGAGATGGAGGAGACCTACATCGACATGATGCGGATCGAGATCATAGCCGGGACCGGCGGCCTCCTCAGCCACGCCCCTAGACGGGTGCAGAGCATGCTCATACTGACGGACGGCTTCCAGCCCGAGGGCGTGACGTGGCTGTTCCAGGACAGCGTCTTCATGATGCCCCACCTGGGGGTCCTCTCCACCGTCTACAGGGATGCCGCGTGGAACATCTTCGACAAGGACTGCCTCGTCAGACTCGGCACAGTCATAGCCCCAAAGGGGACCGCAAGCCCCGGCGAGCCGGTGATGACCGTGGAGCTGGAGATGCCCGACGGGGAGACGGTGAAGGAGGAGATAAAGTTCGGCGAGGTCAAACGCATAAACCTGGCGGAGAGACAGGAAGCCAAGGCCGTCATAACGCCTCATAAGGGATTTGACGTCGGCGAAGGGCCAGGGCACAAGGTCGAGGGCACCCTCATGGGCGGAGTCGCCGGGATAATGCTCGACGCGCGGGGTCGCCCCCTCTACCTGCCGGAGGAGGAGGGCGCGAGGAAGGAGCTGCTGCTGAAGTGGTTCCACGCCCTCGACCTCTATCCGGAGGATAAGCTAAAGGAGCTGGTGTGAGATGGCTAAAGAGACGAACGAGAAGGTCTCGAAGGAGGCGTACGCCTACACACCCGGGTTGAAGGTCAAGCGGGCGATGACCGTCTCCAAGACGAGGCGGCTGCCCATCCTCGGCGACGTTTACGTCAAGGTCGGGGACAAGGTCAGCTACGACACCATCATAGCGAGGACCGAGATAAGCGGAGACCCCGAGATCGTGAAGGCGTCTATGCTTCTCGGCGTGGAGCCCGAGGACCTCCCCCGGCTCATGACCAAGAAGGTCGGCGACAGAGTCGAGGAGGGCGAGATCATCGCCGCCTACAACGCCTTCTTCGGCCTCATCAAAAAGCGGGTGACCTCCCCCAGGGAGGGGACCATCGAGTCCATCTCCGACGTGACGGGGCAGGTCATCGTCAGGGGCCTCCCCATACCGGTGGAGGTGGACGCCTACATTCCAGGCAAGGTCGTGGAGGTTCTCCCCAGGGAGGGCGCGGTCATCGAGACGAACGCCGCCTTCATCCAGGGGATCTTCGGCATAGGCGGCGAAACCCACGGCAAGATAAAGATGGCGGTAGACTCCCCCGACGATGAGCTGACAGCGGACCATGTCACCCCCGAGGACAAGGGAGCTGTCCTCATCGGAGGCTCCCTCGTAACCATGGATGCCCTCAGGAAAGGCGCCGAGGTCGGCGTCTCGTGCATCGTCGCAGGAGGCATCAGGCACAAAGACCTGACGGCGTTCATGGGGGAGGAGATCGGCGTCGCCATCACCGGCCAGGAGGAGGTAGGCCTCACCCTCATCATCACCGAGGGCTTCGGGAAGATGCGGATGTCCCAGAGGACCTTCGACCTCCTCAAGAGCTTCGAGGGATACCTAGCATCGGTGAACGGAGCCACCCAGATCAGGGCGGGGGTGATGCGCCCCGAGATCATCATACCCCACGAGGAGAGCTTCGAGCAGACGTCGAGCGACGAGCTCGCCGCCGGCATGGTCCCGGGCACACCGGTCCGCATCATCCGACAGCCCTACTTCGGAGCCATAGGAAAGGTGGTTAGCCTTCCCGTGGAGCTCCAACAGGTCGAGTCCGAATCCTACGTCCGAGTCCTAGAGGTGGAGCTCGACGACGGCAGGGTTGTGACGGTCCCCCGAGCGAACGTCGAGATCATCGAGGAGTGACGTCCCCCGCAACTCCCCGAGAGGGTTCCTGAGGCCGAATTATTAGGCCCCTATCGAGGATCACTCCTCGAATCTCTTTTTTAGATTACATAAAAACTCAGATTATTACTAAAGACCGAGAGTTCATAATCGATATCCTACTCTGAATTTCATGAGCGAGAGCTAGAAGTATATAAATACAAGGGCAGATGCCCGAGAAATTTTATATAATAAATAGAATAGAATAGCTCTTTAGCCTGTCTATTGGAGGGTCATTCATATCGATCCAATCGAAAGGGAGGGTCGATAATAAATGACCCTCACGATGGGCAAGAAAAGAGGAAAAATGGAAGGAAAAAACAATGGCAATTATAGTTGAAGGACGAGTGATGGCTTTCATTCTTCTAATAGTGGCTTTCGCGCTCTTCTATCTCTACATGTACCTAGGGAAGCAGGGAAAGGAGATCTGGGTAAGGACGCTGCCGGCCATGGCCGCCATACCTGAGGCCGTGGGGAGATGCGCGGAGATGGGAAGACCGCTCTACTGGACGCCTGGCATCGCTGGAAACCTGAACGATTCGACTCAGGGGCCGCAGGTGCTAGCATCGATAAGCATCCTAGGATACATCGCGAGGGAGTGTGTCAGAGCCGGCGTCAAGATAGACGCGTTCTGCCCTATACCTGACGCGCTGCCTCTAGTTGAGGAAACCTTAAGAACAGCCTACCTAGCGGAAGGGAGGCCTGAAGAGTTCTCCAAGGATATGATAACCTTCATCTCGGGCCAGTCCCCCTACCTGACAGGGACCCTCGGATACTTCCAGAGGGAGAGACCTGCATCCACTATACTGATAGGCGGCTTCTACTACGAGTCCGTCGTCATCGGCGAGGCCGGCAACACGATAGGCGCCTTCCAGATCGGAGGGACCAACAACACGCACCAGATGCCATTCCTGATCGCGACCTGCGACTACATGCTCCTGGCAGAGGAGCTCTTCGCCGCGGGCGCGTCCATCAGCAGGGATCCAGACCTGTTGGGCAGCATCAAAGGCGAGGATATCCTGAAGTTCATCTTCCTAGGCCTGATGACCGTCGGCTTCATTCTGGGTCTGGGCAACGTCACCTTCCTCATAGATCTGCTCAGGATGTGAGAATATGTCTGAAGTTTACAAAAGAGAGTTGGTCTACCTCGTCACCGCTGTCATTACCGTGATAATGTTCGTGGAGTACTTCTTCCTTGGGACCTGGCAGTTAGCTGAAACCCTCCGCACCTACGCTACTATCATCGCCAACATCGCACTCGGCCTCGGCGCCATAACCCTGGTAGTGTCCCACGCTAAGAAGATCCAGAGAAGAGCCGCCGGCGTATGGGCGTTCAGCGCTTGGCTGTTGATATTTCTCGCGATCTCGTTCCTTTCAGGCTTGGCGGGCTGGGCGATGACAGGGAGCGGTCAGGGGAACCCAATGTACGACTGGTTCTTCAGATATGTCTACACGCCGCTCGGTCAGACGCTCTACCCCATCACCGGATTCTACATCTTCTCGGCGTGCTACCGGGCGTTCAGAGCTAGGAACATCGACGCCGCTCTGCTCCTCATCGCGGGCTGCTTTGTCATCTTGACGAACGCCCCCGTTGGAGGGGCGATCTGGGGCGGCTTCCCGATCATCGGGAGATGGTTCCTCGACTACGGGCAGGTTCCAGGGATGAGAACCTTCCTCATCGTCGGTGCTTTCGGAATGCTGGCATACGGATTCAGGGCTCTCCTGGGTAGGGAGAGAGGCTTCTACGGGGAGGTGGCTGGAGGAGAATGAGCTCGGAGACCATCTGGGACAAGTTGCAGAACATCGACCGCAAGGTCTTCTACTGGATTCTCTGGATAGGCTTGATGATCCCCTTCATCCGGCCGATAGGGCTGCCTATCAGCATCGCCCCTTCAACCCGGGACCTCTATAATGGTCTCTTAACTCTGGAAGAGGGCGACGTCGTCTGGATAAACATAGCCTTCGGGGTCAGCGCGTGGATCGACTGCATGCCGGCCACCGTCGCCTGCACGAAGGTTATACTGAGGCAGGGAGCGAAGCTCATCGTCGTTGGCGCCTACACTGACGCCGATCTATCGTGGGACAAGCTCAGGAACTCCGTCCCTGATTTCGACCAACTTGAATACGGGAAGGACTACGTCTACCTCGGCTACTACACTGGCGGCGAGGCCGTGGTCGCACAGATCGCCTCCGACATCAGAAGCGTCTTCCCCACCGACGCCTACGGGACCCCGCTAGACGAGCTGCCGCTGATGAAAGAGGTGAACTCTGTTCACGATATCGATATGGTTCTCTCGGGCGACACAGGCGACTGGGGCGACTACTACATGAGACAATGGGCATCCCCCTATGGCATACCTATGGCCGAGATCGGCATCGCGATGCTAGCGTCCAGCTACATGCCCTTCTACAAGTCCGGACTTCTATTCGGCATAAGCTCCAGCTCCAGAGGCGGAGCTGAACTGGAGAAGTTAATCGGCGAGCCCGGAGAAGCGACGGTCATCATGGACGCTTTGAGCGTCTCGCACCTGATGGTCATCGCCGCCGTACTACTCGCCAACATCGGCTACTTCGCAACGAGGGGAAGGAGGAGGTAGATGAGATGGCATACCCAACCGCACCTTTAGAGGTGCTCGGACTCTGGACGGGATGGCTGCTCATGCTGATGATCTACAGCTACCCCCTGTACAAGGAGAACATCGTGTTCCGATGGGCTGAGCACACCTACATCGCGGTGATGCTCGCCGTCAACCTCGTCATGATGGTGACCAACGTCAACAGGATAGCCATCCAGCCCATGCTGCAAGGACAGATCCACTACATCATACCGATCATCCTAGGCCTGGCCATGTACACTCTACTGGTCGCCGACTATCGGTGGATCAGCAGGTACCCCATCGCCGTCCTCGTAGGCGCAGGATTCGGCCTCGGGATGAGGGGAGTGCTCATCCCCAACCTGCTGGACCAGGTGGTCTCAACGATCACCCCGCCGGCGGGAGGCGCCGCGATGGACTGGTTCAACTTCATCTACATCGCCATAGGCACCATATGCGCGGTCTCATACTTCCTGCTGACATACGAGCACACAGGGGCCCTGAGGTACCCGACCCGGCTTGGACGCTGGTTCATCATGATAGGGCTAGGCGCCTACTTCGGCAACACCGTCCTCTTCAGGCTGTCGATGCTCTCGGGCCGGGCCCAGTTCTTCCTACAGGTCCTTAAGATAATCCCGATGTAGAGGCAGGGTAATCCCCCCTTATTTTTCAAATCTTCTCACTGGTTAGCTGGGCGTATAGTCTACCGTTTTAAGAAACATCGTCGTCTCTTCATAGACGAGGGGCTGGTGCCTCGACATGAAGACCACTCAGATTGAGGAATTGATGAGCGACCCGCGTCTCCTGACACGGGTGAAGATCGAGAACTACCTGCTCGTCCACCTCGGGCTTAGACCATGCTCCCAGGTCACCCTTCCCGCGGAGCTCCCCAACGGCGAAGACTTTGGAGCCGCCATAGACAAACGGGTCTACCCCCACATGAGCCGCATCGCCGCAACGGCCGACCCCCGGAAGAGGCTGGCGGCGATCGAGTCCGTGAAGAGGGAGATGAGGACGGCCTTCAGGGAGGTCGTCGAGGCCTCGGATCAATACAGAGGCCACCTAGAGTGGGCGGAGGCCCTGGATCTGCGCAGCCTCTCCGTCGAGGTGAGGCCCACGGTCCAGGAGCTCTACCTTTTCAGGGACAAGGGCGTGGGGAAGAGGCTGAAGAGGCTGATGAAGGAGCGGGAGAGGCTGAGGCGGCAGGTTCTCAGGCGCCCGCCTCCGGGTCTGGGACGGTCTCGGCTCGCCTACCCCGAGGAGTTCCACGGCGGCTGGCTCAGGGAGATGGGCCGGCTCCTCGGGTATCCAGGCTGCTGCGTCGACCGGTACGCCGCGGACAGGGAGGAGGGGGTCTACGTGGAGGAGCGGGCGGCAGAGCAGGTCAAGGAGGCGGCGGAGCGCGGGGCCGTCGATCCCCTCGCCTACTTCGTCGGCTACTTCTTCCCCTGCAGGCCGGACTGCGAGGCGGCCCTCTCCCGGGGGAGGGAGTGCCGCGAGCGCCTTCGGGGCCTCGACCCCGCTCTCGGCGATGTCTACGGGTCGGTCGTCGCGGGGAACCTCGACCGTGTCCGCCGGCAGCCCCAGATCATAGCGGAGTACAAGGCGAGGGCGGCTGCGGCGAGCAGGCGAAGGTACGAAGGCTGACCTTCTGGGGGCGATGGAAGGTGCTCGATTGGATTTCTCGGGATGGCAAGCTCCTCCTGGCTGTGAGGCCGCTGCAGTCCTTCGCGAGCGGCTTCGTCTCCGTCTTCTTCGCGGTCTACCTGGGCGTCATCGGCCTTCCCCTCTGGCAGATAGGCCTCGTGCTCACCGGCGGCCTCCTGTGCTCCACCGCCTTCAACCTGGTGGCGGGCTTCCTCGCCGATCGGGTCGGCCGGAGGAGGATGCTGGTCCTGTTCGGGCTTCTCGCCGCCTTCTCCGGAGCCGTCTTCGCCTTCGTCTCCAACCCCGTCGTCCTCGTGCCCGTGGCCGTCATCTCCACGCTGGGGTACAGGGGTGGCTTCGGTCCCGCCAACATGCTGGAACGGGTTATCCTGGCCCAGTCATGCCCGGATAGGAGGCGCACGCGCATGTACGCGATCAGGAGCACGCTGGGTTCCCTCGCCACCTCCGCCGGCTCCTTGTTCACGGGGATGGTCGTCCTCCTTCAGGCCTGGCTCGCCCTCACGGAGGCCGCTTCGTACAAGACCATGTTCGGCGTCTACGCCGTCCTCAACCTCGCCGTCGTCGTCCTCTACTCCCAGCTGTCGAGGGAGGCGGAGGTGGAGCTGCCCCCGGAGGAGGACCTGCCGCCCCTCTCGCCCGAGACGAGGAGGAACGTCCTGAAGCTCTCCCTCCTGTTCAGCGTGGACTCCTTTGGGGGCGGTCTCCTCACCTCCAGCCTGGTCTCGTACTGGTTCTTCGTCAGGTTCGGCCTGGACATGGACGCCATCGGCGTCATCTTCTCCGTCTCCAGCCTCCTCGCCGCCGCCTCCTTCATGCTCGCCGCCCGCATCTCGGAGCGCATCGGCCTCATCAACACCATGGTCTACAGCCACCTGCCGGCGAACATAATGACCATGACCATCCCGTACATGCCGACCCTTGCGGCTTCGACGGCCCTCTACCTGAGCCGCGCCCTGCTGTCCCAGATGGACGTGCCGACGAGGCAGTCCTACGTGATGGCCATCGTGAAGCCGGAGGAGCGGAGCCGCGTCGCGGGTCTCATCAACCTGCCCCGCAGCCTGACCCTCGCCGTCAGCCCCAGCCTGGCCGGCTTCATCATGCAGTTCATGGGGCTGTCCCTCCCCTTCCTCATCGCCGGCGGGCTGAAGGCGGCGTACGACCTAGCCCTCTACTTCACCTTCAGGAACGTGAAGCCGCCGGAGGAAGAAAGAGAGGGGTAGAACCTAGCGGAGGGGGGCCTCCCCCTGCTCGACGGGGATGCGCTCAACCTTGAAGACGACGGGCCGCTCGACGTCGGGGCAGCACCAGTACTTGATCTTGTCCATGTAGTCCCACTCCTCCGTCGTCTCCCTGCACCACGCCGAGGTCAGCGGGAGGACGGCGCTGAGGGCGGCGAGGCAGACGCTGTCCGTCTCGCTCAGCACGAGCCGCCCCGGGTTGGTGGCGATGGTGATCCTGTCGCCGACCTTGTAGACCTTGCAGGGCCCGCTGACATGGGTCGGGGAGCCGTCGCGGCTCCTGGGCTGTGGGACATCGACAACGGTGAACACGACCTTGTACAACCCGACACGCTCCTTCGTTGCCCTACCCTAAGGAAACTATGGATAAAAAGATGGTGGAGACGCCGGCGCCCTATTGGAAGGTGTAGACGACCTGGACCGTCACCGAGACGCTCAGGGCCCCCTCAAGAATGGGCGTGGAGGCCGCCTCGACGGCGAAGCCCTTGCCCCTGACGGGCGTGTAGGGGTAGTAGACGCTCTCGCTCACCGAGAACACTCCCGTCAGTTTCAGGCCGAGGGTCTCCGCGATGACCTCCGCCTTCTCCTGCGCGTCCCTCAGCGCCGCCTTGTAGGCCTCGAGCTTCAGCTCCTTGGCGAGGTCGTCCGACAGTTCGAAGGAGACCCCGTCGATGCGGTTGGCCCCGGCCCCGCTGGCGGCGTCTATCACATCCCCGACCATGTCCAGGTCCGTGATCTTCACCTGTACAAGGTTGGTGACCCTGTAGCCGGTGACCCTCTTCCAGTCGTAGTCGTACATCGGGTTGACACTGTAGGTGACCGTCTCGATGTCGTCCTCGCTGACGCCCAGGGACTTGATCGCGTCTATGACTGCGGTCATCGTTGCGGCGTTCTCGCTCACGGCGTCGGAGGCGTAGGGGAGCTCGGTCTGGACGCCCACCGTCAGGGTCGCTTGGTTGGCCCGCGCCGAGGCGCTGCCCGATCCTGACAGGGAGATGGTGTTCACCTGCTCGTCGCCGACCCACGTCGCGGACACCGTCCCCAGCGACGGCGGGATGCCGACGGGGAACCTGAACTCCTCTTTCTCGCTCTGGGGCGTCAGCGGCCTGTAAGTGATTATCGCCGCAGCCAGGACGATGGATATGCAGATGGCCAGCACCGGTATGTAAACCCTTTTGGACTCCATTTCTTCTCACGCATAACCTGGGCGTCGAGGGTTATTATACCATGGTTTAGAACGTGTGTTCCAGAGGATAGAACAGGTGCCGACTCTGGTCTAAGACCTCCTCATCGGAGAAGGTTACTCCTCTCCACCGTGGACGGGTGGCGTACTCGTCAGGCGGGGTCGAGGGCGCCTTGATGCTATAAAATATATGGGTCTTGGGCGGAGGTATCCCTGATCGAGTTGTACGATCTGATTGTGAAGGGTGGACGGGTGG
Organism: Candidatus Bathyarchaeota archaeon; assembly: GCA_003662205.1. Classification (GTDB taxonomy): domain Archaea; phylum Thermoproteota; class Bathyarchaeia; order TCS64; family TCS64; genus B46-G15. Next base: position 1,072 of record QMXQ01000002.1, on the reverse strand, counting down.
TCGCCGGCGCCGGAAACCCCTGGTTCAGGGGCGACGTGGCCGTGAAGGACGGGCGTATCGTCGAGGTTGGGCGGGTCTCAGGGGAGGCGAAGGAGGTTCTGGACGCCTCCGGCCGCGTGATCTGCCCCGGCTTCATCGACCTCCACGACCACTCGGACCTCACCCTGCTGGTGAACAGGCGGGCGGAGAGCAAGGTCCACATGGGAGTCTCCACCATCGTCTTCCCCAGCTGCGGCTCGGGCGCGGCCCCCCTCAACGAGGAGATGCGGGCTGAGATGGAGCGCGGCAACCCCTACCTGAAGGAGGCGGGCGTCGAGATCGACTGGTCCACCGTTGACGAGCACCTGAGGCGGCTGGAGGAGGGCGGCATCTCCGTCAACGTCGCCCCCTTGGTGGGCTTCGGCACCGTCCGCCGGTACGTGATGGGGATGGAGATGAGGGCTCCCACCGCACGGGAGCTGGAGGCGATGAAGGCAGAGGTGGCGAAGGCGATGGAGGCCGGCTGCCTCGGGATCACCACCGGCCTCAGGTACGCGCCCCAGAGCTACGCCGCCACGGAGGAGGTCATCGAGCTGGCGAAGGTCGCCGCCCGGTACGGCGGCTTCTACACCAGCCACATCCGGGACGAGGGCGACCGGGGCGACCCCGTCGGCGCCGTCGAGGAGATCATCCGCATCGGGGAGGAGGCGGGGCTCCCCGTCAACATCTCCCACTTCAAGGTCCTCGCCAAGCGGTTCTGGGACCTCTGCCCCAAACTCATCGAACTCGTAGAGGAGGCGCGGAGCCGAGGCGTGGACGTTACTGCCGATCAATACCCGTACAACGCCAGCGGCACCGGCCCGGGCGCTTGGATACCCAAGTGGGCTAACGAGGGGGGCGTCGAGGCCCTAGCTGAGCGGCTCAACGACCCGGAACTCGCGCCCAAGATACAGGCGGGACTGGTGGAGGCGATGGAGGACCGGGGCGGGGCCGAGGCAGCCCTCATCTCCACCTACCCGGCGGACCCGTCGCTGGTAGGGAAGACCATCGCCGACATCGCCCAGATGACCGGCGATGAGCCCGGGGACACCAT
>QMXQ01000001.1 GCA_003662205.1 Candidatus Bathyarchaeota archaeon | reverse complement strand
CTTCTCGGGCGGGGCCTTCGGGGGCTCCTCCATCTTGAGGAGCATCTCCGCCTTCTTCAGGTAGATGAGCACGGAGGAGTTGATGGCGGTCCCGGCCATCCTGAAGTCGATGCCCACCCGGCTCATCTCCTCCAGCAGCGTGGTGAGCAGGTAGACGAGGTCAATGCTCCACGGCGACACCTTGTCCAGCTTCGTCTCCTTAAACAGGATCTCCCACGGCGGGCGGAGGTAGAAAGGCTTCTCCTTCTTGCCCATCCTACAGCGCCACCTCCATCTTCATGGGCAGCGCCAGCACCCGGCTGCGGCCGCCCTGGTTGAAGACGCCGTAGATCCTCTCGGCGTTGTGGACCATCACGTCCTTCAGCGTCACCACGATGAACTGGGACTCCAGGGCGTTCTCCCTGAGGACGTCCGCCAGCCTGGAAACGTTCAGGTCGTCGAGGTGGGCGTCGATCTCGTCGAACAGGTAGAAGGGCGCCTTCAGGAACCGCTGGATGGCGAGGAGGTAGGCGATGGCCGCGACGGACCGCTCCCCGCCGCTGGCCCCGCTCGCCAGCCTCATCGGCTTCCCCGGGAACTGGATGTAGAGGTCCACGCCGGCGGAGAAGGGGTCCTCCGGCTTCTGGAGCTCCAGCCTCCCGTCGCCGCCGCCGGTGAGCTTCGCGAAGATGTTGGAGAAGTTCTCGCAGACCTCGTTGAAGGCCTTCATGAAGTGCTCCTGCTTCTCCCGCTCCACCTCGTCGATGAACCTGAGGATGGAGGCCTTCTCCTCCTCCAGCTCGTTGATGCGGATGCTCATCTGCTTGTAGTTGCCCACGTACTCCCGGTACTGCTCCTCGGCGAGCTGGTTGATCGCGCCCAGCGAGGCCTTCTCGGCCCTGATGAGCCGAAGGGTGCGCTCCACCCGGTCGAGGTCGACGCCATCGAGGCTCAGCTTGTCCTCGAAGCCCAGGCTCGCGAGCTCCCCGTACCTCTGCTCGCACTGGAGCCGGAGCTTCTCCACCTCGACGCTGAGCTCCATCTTCCTCCGGACGAGGCGCTCGCGCCTCGCCTCGATCTGCTCGATCTGCCGGTCTATCTGCCTGAGGGTCCGCTGGTGCTGCTCCATGACCCGGCTCGTGGACTCGACCTCGGAGGTCACCTCGTCCAGGATCTTCTGGAGCTCCTCGATGTCGGAGGCGATCTCCCCGATCCGCTTCAGGATGTCGGCGTGCTCGGCGTCCAGGGACGCTATCTCCTCGCGCCACCTGCTGATCTGCCCCTCCGCCTCGGCGATCTTCAGCTCCAGGTACCGGTCTATGAGGTTCGTCTGAACCGAGATGTCCGACCTCAGCTGGCCCCGCTTCTCCCGTAGGGCCGCCACCTCGCGGCTGAGGCTGTTCGACTCCAGCTCCAGGCCGGCCACGTCGGAGGGCTTGAGCGCCTTCAGCTCGGCGATCTCGGCCTTGGTCCGCTCGATCTCCTGGAGCGTCTTCTCCCGGCGTCCTCGGAGGGCGGCTATGAGACCCTGCTCCCGCTCCATCTCCGCCGCGAGCTTCCCGATCTTTTCGTCGATGGCGCCGATGTTCCGCTCCAGCCTCTTGATGCTCTCCTCCGTCTCCCTGATCTGCTCGTCGATGCCCTCGACGGTCTTCTTGGACTGATCCAGGAAGCTGTCGAACCGACGGAGGCTCTCCCCCGAGAGCTTCAGGTCGTTCATCCGCTTCCGCAGGCGCTCCCTCAGCTTCCTGATGGTCTCGGAGAGCACCTTGACGGACTCCTCGCTCGGTATCAGCTTGGAGAAGTCCGGGGGCCTCCGATAGTAGCCGCCGATGAGGCCGCCGTCCGGCTCGTAGACATCGCCCGAGAGGGTGACCGCCCTGTACCCCTCCCCGACGACCCTCAGCGCCGCGGACCGGTCCTCGACGATGAAGGTGTCCCCCCAGACCAGGTTGACGACGGGCGCGTACCTGGGGTCGTACCGGATCAGGCGGGGTATGGGGCCGATGACGCCCGCCTCCTCGATCTCGGGGAGTTCCCGCGGGGGCCGGAGATTCTTCAGCGGCAGGAACCTCGTCATGCCGAGCTTGGTCTTCTTCAGCCGCTCCACGCACTCGAGCGCCGTCTCGATGTCGTCGACGACGATGGCCTTTATCCAGCCGTTGGACGACGTGGTGGCGGCGCGCTGGTATTTGAGGTCGATCTTCACGAGGGATCGGAGGATGCCGTGGTAGCCGGGGAGGGCTCCTGCCTCCCCCATCTCCTTGATGCGCGCCTGGGCCTTCTCCTCCGTCACGATCTTCTTCCACAGGTCCCGCTTGGCGGAGAACTGGGTGATGGTTGTCTCGGCCTCCTTCGCCAGCTTGCTCGCGCCCTCGATGGTGCTCCTGATGCTCTTCTGCCGCTTCACCTGCTCCTCCATGGTGTGGAGCAAGCCCTCGAGCTTCCGGAACTCGGCGGCCTTCAGCGCCTCGAACTGCTCGATCTTTTCCTTTAGGGTTTCCCCTCTCTCTGAGACCTCGATCTTTTTCTGCTCGAGCTCCTCGATCTTCGCCTTCAGGCTGCTCTGGTTGACCAGGTGCCTGTTGATCTCGATCTCGAGGCCGCTCAGGCTCTCCTGCATGGGGACCAGGGACTCGGTCAGGCTCTCCGCCCGTCTCTGGTTGGTTTCGGCGGACTTCCTGAGGGTGCTGATCTTCTCGTTGAGCTCCCTGAGCTTGGCCTCCTTCTCCGCTATCTCGGCGTCGACCTGGGCCTCTAGCTTGGTGAGGTTCAGCAGCTCCAGCCGCTTCTCCTCGATCTCCTTCCGCGACCTTTCGATCTCGGCGAGCTTCTGCTCGATCCCTTTCTGGAGGGACTGCTTTCGGGACTCGATCTCCTTCAGCCTCGCCTCGAGGGAGGCCTTGAGCGTCCTCTTGCCCACGAGGTCGGATTTGAGGAGGGGGAGGCGGGTGTTGCCCTTCTCGTTGGCCTCCTTGTTGAACTCCTCCCATCGGGCCCTCGCCGCGTTCCGCTCCTCGATGAGCCGGCCCCGCTCTTCCTCGAGCTTGGCGACCGCCCCCTCGTTCTCCGCGATCTGCTCTCCGAGCGCCTCGATCTTCGACTCGAGCTGGGAGATCTGGCTTGAGAGTTTGAGGGCGTTGAGCTTCCGCTCCTCCTTCAGCAGGAGGCGGTAGCGGATGGCGTCGTTCCTTTGGCGCTCCAGCTCGTTGACGCGCTTCCGTACCTCGTCTATTCTGGCTGAGGCGATCTCGATCTTCCGTTCGGCTTCCGCCAGCCGGACTTTGGCCTCCGCCTTCTTCTCGTCGTACTCGGTGATGCCTATGAGGTCCTCGAGGGCGCGCATCCGCTCGGATGGGGTGAGGTCGCTCAGCCTGGTGGCGGTCCCCTGGAGGACGATGTTGTACCCGCCGGGGCTGATGCCGGCCATCTCCAGGAGGTCCAGCACCGCGCGCCTCGACGTCCGCCTGCCGTTGAGGAAGTACTTGCTCTTCCCCTGCTGGTCGATCTTCCTGCTGACGCTCACGATCTTCTTGTCTACGGCGAGGCCCCGGTCCGAGTTGTCGAAGTAGATGGTGACCTGGGCCGTCCTCGCCTTCTTGGTGCCGCTCTCGTCGGCGCCGTCGAAGATCAGGCCCGACAGGTCGGGGACCCGCATCCTCCTGGAGCCGAGCTCCCCGAAGACGAACTGAACGGCGTCTATGACATTGCTCTTGCCGCTGCCGTTCGGCCCGGTGATGACGTTGAACCCCGGCTGGAGGTTCAGCCTCACCGAGCCGCCGAACGATTTGAAGTTCTTCATCACTATCTTCTGGATGTACACCATCGCCGTGATCCTCCAGCGCCTGGATACGGGGGCCTACCGACGATCCCTCGATGCCATTAACTCAGGTGAGAGCGCCCCGTTGCAATTTCCATTATTCTTTAAACAATTCAAGCCTGAGGATCGAAAAACCTCCCAGAGAGGGGGTATTATTACGTATTAGACGGGGATTACAGGGGGTTCGGTCGTTAAACCCATCCGGAAACGGCGCGGCATCATCGTCCATGTTTTAAATCCTGACGCGCATCCAAGATATGGAGAGCCATGAGGGTCAATCGCCTCATCGAGTCCCTTGAGCGGACCGACCTCGACGCCTACATCGTATCCAGAGAGCCGAACATCTACTACTACGCCGGCACCATCAGCGGAGGGGTGCTCGTAGCGGCCCCCGGGGCCGAGCCGCTGCTGCTGGCGCCCAGGCTCAACCTCGCCATCGCCCAGGCCCAGGCGCAGGGATGCAGAGTCAAACCCTACACCAGGAGTAACCTCCTCGGCGAGCTAGTCGACGCGCTAAAGCCGCTGGACCCGCAGACCATAGGGTTCGACAGCCTCACCTTGGACCTGCACCGCAAGCTTGGGGAGAGGCTCAACGGCGTCGAGCTGAAGGCCTCAGCCGACCTGGTGTGGAGCATGAGGCGCGTCAAAGACGCGGGCGAGCAGGAGCTGATGAGGAAGGCGGGGGAGCTTGCCGACCTCGGCATAGCCGCCATCCAAGAACACCTCCGGGAGGGGATGAGGGAGTATGAGGTCGCGGCCGAGGCAGCCTACGCGATGATGCGGAGCGGCGCCGAGGACCTCGCCTTCTCCACCATCGTCGCGTCCGGCCCCCGGTCCGCCTACCCCCATGCCGGCGTCACCGACCGGAGGATACGGAGGGGCGACTTCGTCACCATCGACCTGGGCGCCACCTACAAGGGGTACAGATCCGACATCACCCGGACCTTCATCATGGGGGAGCCGACGGAGGAGCAGGTCAAGATATACGAGACGGTTCTCAGGGCAAACCAGACGGCTCTCCCGGAGATCAAGGTCGGCGCCAGGGGGAGAGAGGTCGATCAGGTCGCGCGGTCCATCATCGAGGAGGCGGGCTACGGCGAGCACTTCGTCCACTCCCTGGGCCACGGCGTCGGCCTGGAGGTCCACGAGCCCCCCTCCCTCAGCAGGACCAGCGAGGACACGCTGGAGCCGGGGAACGTCGTGACGGACGAGCCCGGCATCTACATCCCCGGATTCGGCGGCGTCAGGATCGAGGACACCGTCCTAGTCACGGACTCGGGCCCCGAGAGGCTGACCAGGTTTGACAAGGACCTCGACGCGATGCGCGTCTGAGGGCGTCTACTTCCCGAATCTCCGCTGCCTCTGCTGGAAGCTCCGGATCGCCCGTTCCAGGTCGATCTCCCTGAACTCGGGCCAGTAGACATCGACGAAGAAGAGCTCGCTGTAGGCGGACTGCCAGTGGAGGATACCGCTGAGCCTGGACTCGCCCGAGGTCCTGATGATCAGGTCGGGGTCCTGCTGCGGGAGATGCGAGGTGTACAGGTGCTTCTCGAAGACGGCTTCGTCGATCTCCTCGGGGCTGAGCTCCCCACCCTTCACCTTCGAGGCGATCTCCCGCGCCGCGTCCACGATCTCGGCCCTGCCCCCGTAGGCGAGGGCGACGTTCAGGTAGAACCTGTCGTAGTCCTTCGTCGCCTCCTCGACCTCGCGGATAAGCTGCTGGATGCGCTCGGGGAGGAGGTTGATCCTGCCGATGGCCTTGATGCAGACCCTGTTCTTGTGGATGACGTCGGACCTCAGAACCTCCCTGAGGTTCTCCTCGTACAGCTTCATCAGCTCCTCCACCTCCCGCTTGGATCGCTGGAAGTTCTCGGTGGAGAAGCCGTACAGGGTGACGGTCTTGATGCCGAGGTCGATGCACCACTCCAGGAACTGCTTCACCTTCTCGGCACCTTCCCTGTGCCCTTCCCAGGGGATCATGTGCCGAGCGGACGCCCATCGCCGGTTCCCGTCGAGGATGACGCCGATGTGCTCGGGCTTCACCTTCGAGTCGATCTGCATGCGAAGCCACCGCCGATAGACCTTGTAGACGCCCAAGGCGGATAGAAGGCGGCGGAGCATCTCAGGCAGACCTCATATACCGATGGGGTCCCGGAGATAAAACTATGACGTTACTAGGAGAATAAGGAAAAGGAACAGCCTACTTGAAGTGCAGCTTTTTCCGGGTTCCGTAGATGACGAAGACGGAGGTGATGGTCGTCACGACCCCGGCTATGGCCATGAAGACCAGGGGGGATTGGAGGGTTAGCACCTTCTCCGGCTCCATGAGCACCTTGGCGGACTCGATGGCGATGAACCGGAGCCAGAAGGTCACGATCATCCCGACGATGTTCCACAGTATCTTGGAGTCCCGCTGCATGTAGTAGGAGGCGACGCCGCCGATGAGGGAGACCATCGCCCCCAGGATGATGAAGTCTATCGCGCCGAGCAGGAAGGCGCCCGCCAGCGTCGGCGAGAGCTGAAGCCAGAACCGGAAGTCCTGCCATAGGCGCGGCGCGTAGCTCGGCACGTAGCGCGAGGCGCCGACGACGCCTCGGAAGCAGCCCACCACGGTGAGGAAGACGCCCACGCTGAGGGAGGCGAGCACTAGCTGCCGCTCCGGCGGGGGTAGCTTCAGCTTTATCATGGCGAGCTTCTCGTCCCAGCCGAACCCCTTGATGAGGAGCACCACCCCCATGACGAAGGTGAGCACCATCCCCGCGTTCTCAAGCTGGTTGAAGACGAGGAGGACGCCGAGGATGACGAGCATGATCCCGGGCACGCCGAGGCTGAGCCGGGAGTAGTGGGGGTCGTTCACCATCATCTTGAGGTATCGGAGCATCACCGCCCAGGTCTCCTCGATCCGCTCGCTGTGCTTGACGACCACATGGTGGATGGAGGTGATGGGCACCCGGGACTGGATGATGGGAAGAATGGACTCGTCGGAGAAGCCGTCGGTCACCAGGATGACGTCCGTCGCCGGGTAGGACTCGAGCACCGCCTCAAGCTCCTCGACGATCCTCCTGTCGGCGGCGACCCCGCCCATGGGTGAGCCGGCTATCGTCGCCACCTGATACGACCTGTCGGAGTTCTTCGAGAGCTGGTCGTAGAGCTTGACGGCGCCGAACATGGCGTTGGCGTCCGCCTCCTCCGGGTCGGCCAGGGCCAGCTCCGCGGCCGCCCTGAGGTTCACCTCCCTGCCAAGGATGGGCGTCTCGACGTCGGCCTTCCGTCCGATATCGTCATCTCTATCTATGCAGAGGATAAGCGTCCTGTCGCGTGCTCCCTCGGGCTCGGACATATGTCCCCAACCCTTTAAGGTGGGGCAATTGGTATTTATCCGTTGTTAAATGTCAAGCTTCAGGGCTTCCTTAAGCCCCTTGTAGCGGTTGCGGATGGTGACCTCCGTGACCCCCGCCGCGTCCGCGATCATCTTCTGGGTCCGCTTCTCGTCGTTCAGCACGCACGCTATGTAGAGGGCGGCCGCCGCGAGGCCCATCGGGTCCTTGCCCGCCGTCGTCCTCAGCTTCTCCGCCTTCCGCAGGATCTCGACCGCGGTCTGCTGCGTCTTCTCCCCGATGCCCACCTTCGCCGCGATCTTCGGCACCCTGAGCTGGGCCGCGGGTATCGGCATCTGGAGCCGCAGCTCCCGCAGAAGGAGCCTGTAGCAGCGGGCGATATCCTTCTTCTCTATGGGGCTGTGCCTGGCGATCTCCCTCAGGGTCCTCGGCGTCTGGGTGACGCGGCACGCCGCGTACAGCGACGCCGCCGCGATGGCTGAGATGGACCGCCCCCGGACCAGGCCCTTCTCCAGGGCCTTCCGGTAGGTTATGGCAGCCTTCTCCTTGATGGGCGGAGGGATGTGCAGCTTGTCCGTCAGCCTGTCGAGCTCCGCCATGGCCTGGGCCAGGTTCCTGTCAACGGAGGAATGGACCCTAGACCTGATCTGCCACTTCCTCAGACGGAGCATCTGGAGCTTCGTCTTGAGCGGAATCTTCCTCCCGAAGGCATCCCTGCCGACCCGGCCGATCATGGTCGTCAGGCCCTTATCATGGACGGAGAAGGAGATGGGGACGCCCACACGGCTCCGCGACTCCTTCTCGCTCTGGGTGAAGGCCCTCCACTCGGGACCCTTATTGATGATGGACTCCGTGATGACGAGGCCGCAGCTCCCGCAGATGATCTCCCCCGACTCCTCGTCATGAATGATCATGCTACTCCCGCACTCGGGACATACATCCTCGCTACCGAGCTTCTCTCTCCGCTTCATACTCTCCCCCAATATATAGGGATCCGAGACGATTCAACCCATCACAGAATCTTCCTCATCCCAGTGAGAATCAGAACAATCTGATCATCTGGAGCATTAGTCTCCCCCTGGTTGTAGTATTTAAACTTTTCGTTTTTTTCTTCCATATTTTATAGAGATCTGGAGTTAATATATAGAAGAGGCGGGAGGGGAATAGAGAACCCAGAGGGGTTTATGATTCCTGAAGGCTTCAAGGACGGGGGAAGGGAAGGCAAAAGATAAAGCCTGATAGTCGTGTTAAGTGTATCGGGGTTGTAGGATTGGCGGCGTTACCCAGGGAGATCAGCTCCACCTTCAACAGGTTCGTCGAGGACCTGGCGAAGCAGGCGACCGTCTCGTCCATAGGGCTGTTCGGCAGCTGGAGCAGGTACGACGCGTCCCCCGCGAGCGACTACGATGTGCTGGTGGTCGACAGGCGAGAGTTCGACTACGAGCTCCATGAGAGGGTTGAATATGATGGGTTGCTGATGGACATCAGTCGCATCCCCCGGAAGTGGGTGGCGGAGGTGATCAGCCCCGTCGTCGATCACATGCTCCATGAGACCATCATACTCTACGATCCGAGCGGCATGCTCAAGCGGGCCAGGGACTGGGTGGAGGGGAACTACAGGACCCCCGGCAGGGTGGAGGTGAGGACGGAGCAGTATCTTTCGAGCGCCGATACCTACCTGAGCAGGGCGACGGCGGCCATGACTCGGGGCGACCTTGAGACCGCCTCCCTGTTCTCTGACATGAGCCTGACTCCCATCGCCCACATCATCATGGACATCGCGGGCATCCCCATAACCCGGGGCGCCTTCGTCTGGAACCTGCGGAGGGCGTGCCAGAAGATCGACATGATAGGCATCTACAAGGTCATCCTCAGCAACACCCGCCTCGGGGGGCTTGAGAAGGCGGACGTCTCCTCCTATCTCGACCGGTTCGAGAGCGTGTGGCGGAGGATATCCCAGTACATGGCGGACAACCGGGAGGTGGTCGAGGGGCTCCACGAGATGCTCCGGGACGAGATCAACTACCTCACGGACCCGACGGTGCTGAAGGGGGTCTTCGTCAGGGTGGAGGAGATGCTCGACGAGAACAACTTCATCGAGGCCGCCAACTATATGCGGGGCTGGCTGCTGCCTCTGCTCCAGGACTACGCGTGGCTCATCTCCGCGAAGCAGGGCGCCAAGTTCGACTACACCGCCCTCTTCAAGACCATCAGCCTCTATGAGGGGCCCGCCGGCATCTACGACGGCGCCACTGAGATATTCAACCTGAGGAATCTGGAGAGGAACGCGGTCAGGCAGGAGATCGAGTCCGCCCGATCCATCATCGCCTACATCAGGAAGAAGAGGCGGGAGATGATAGACGGCCTCGTCGGCAGGGGCTGAGGCCTCGGTTAGACTTATATTAATCCGCCCTGTGTAAACGATCCGTAGCAGCCCGGTCGTCTAGCGGTCAAGGATGGGAGGCTCTGGACCTCCTGACGAGAGTTCGAATCTCTCCCGGGCTACCATTCACCTGTCTGGTTGTGTCCAGCCCTCACCGATTCTGCAATCTTTTGTGAAAAGCTTAAGAGAAAAGGGCGGGACTGCAGAATTGGTTTAAATGGTGGATCTGAAGGGAGCCGTGTTCTCGTATCTGGAGGAGCGTCGGGATGAGATGGTGCGGTTCCTCCAGAGGCTCGTGCGCGTCGACACCCAGGTGCCGCCGGGGCTGAACTACAACAGGCTCTGCGACATCCTGGCGGACAGGCTCAGCAGGTACGGCTACGAGGTGAGCGTCCACGAGGCGCCGGAGAGATATCTGAAGCTCTCGGGCGGGGGAGTTGATGGGGCTTGAGGGGCCGAGAAGCAACGTCGTGGCCCGGTACAGGGGGAAGCGGGGGAGGCCGACTCTCCACGTCAGCGCTCACATCGACACCGCGGCGATACAGGAGGGGGGTTGGACGGTGGACCCCCTCGGCGGGGAGGTGACCAGGGAGAGCCCCTACGGGGTGAGCCCCTACGATAGGGGCGGCGGCTACATCTGGGGTAGGGGCGTCAGCGACGACAAGGGGGAGTGCGTCGCCCTGGTCTTCGCCCTGGAGGCGCTGCACGAGCTGGGGGTCGAGCTTGAGGGGGACCTGATCCTCACGGGGAACTGTGACGAGGAGATCGGCGGCGTGGCGGGGCTCGGCTACCTGATCAGGGAGGGCATAGTCAAGGCGGACTACGGCGTCCAGCTGGACGGGTCGTTGACGGGGATAGGCTTGGCGGCGCAGGGGAGGACCAGGTTCATGGTCTGCACCTTCGGGAGGTCGTATCACGGGCAGCTGCCCATCCTCGGCGTGAACGCCATCGAGAAGATGTCCAAGATCAACGTGGCGCTGAACGACTACTGGAGGAACGTGCTGCTGAGGCGGCAGAGGGCGGTCCCGGGCATAGAGCTCCCGTCGGCGCTGAGGGAGGTCGGGATAGAGAAGCTGACGGCGATGCTGAACATAGGGACCATCAGGGGCGGCGTCCAGGGCGCGACGGTCCCCGACCGATGCGAGGAGGAGGTCCTCAGGGGGATGATCCCCGGGGAGACCTTCGAGGACATGAGGGACGAGTTCATATCCGTCATAGAGGGGGTCAAGGCCACGGACGCGGACCTGGAGTACGAGGTGGAGGTCATCAACGTCCGCGAGGGGTACGTGATGTCGCCCGAGCACCCGTACATACAGGGGGCGCGGGGCATCATCAAGGAGGTCCTGGACAGGGAGCTACCCTTCACAGGGACCCTCGCGAGCACGGACATGAACTACCAGGTGAACGACGGGGGGATGCCGTGCTTCAACCTGGGCGTTGGAGGCCCCTACAGCAACGGTCACAAACAAGACGAGAACGTGGCGATAGACGAGATCGTGGAACTATCAAAAATCGTTGCACTGTTAGTTATGAGAAAACTCGGCACAAAAAATCGCCGATTTTTCCCTTCTTAATCGTCCCGAGATGCCGCCGCTACTATTCAGAGGGAATCAAACCATAATACTTAAGCGCTTCCACTATTTTGTGCCAATATTTAGCCGGACACGGATTAGTTCTCCCAAACAAGTTTCGGTTTGGTGCCGGGCCTCTTGTCAATCCATAAGCATCTTTAACATGCGCTATCCAACAGGGTTTAACTGAAACACCATATCTCTTTTTAATAAAATATTGAATTTGCTCATATGTTCCTCCAAACTTGCCACTACCTCGGAGAGGCATTCCTCTAAGCGATTCGTCTTGTTGAAGCAAAAAAGCCCCACATATACAGAATCTATCTTTGTAGGTAGCGTCATAAATCGCTCCACATTTCGGACACACTCGATAGTCACTATATTGAACCAACACAGATCACACCCATTTCAACTCTCATATAGACCCTTACTCCTTATTTTCTGTAAAAAATAACGATTGACTGGTTTTAAAAATTTTCCACACCGCCCGACTATTTTTGGATATATTCGATCTTGGTGTCTCTTTGTTCAGGTGAATGAGAATCTTTAAATTTTCAGAGAAACATCATACAATAGGTGTTATAAAAATGGCACCCAGAATTCAAGGCAGTTTTGAAATGTGGGGCTATGATCAGAATACTGGAGATTTTAGAGAGTATGCTACTATTGATGAATGGAAAAACGAGATTACTTGTAAGGGCGCAAAGAGATATCTAAAAGAACATTTAAAAAAGAGTTTAATTGACGATTTTTTACCGGCCTATTGCTCATATATTAAGTCTGGGTCTGGTTTCTTTGCCTTGCCAAGAATAATATTTCCTGTTATTGACTTTTTGGGCGCATTATATAAAGGTAGTAATAGCTCAAGAAATGCTTATCTTTTTATGAGGGATTACTTGGGCCAGGTAAAAAGAGAATATACATTATATGGTGATTTAATTTATTATATTTATCGTCATGGTTTAGTTCACACACAAATGCCTAAGATTATAAAAGTGAAAAACACAAATATAGGATGGACAATAACATTTGATGATGTTTTACATTTAAACATCAGTCCTGTTGGATTAAAACCATTTAATGTTTATCTGAGCCCTCATCAATTATTTTTAGATCTGTGTAAGGCAATTAACATTTATATTTCGGACTTTGATGATCCAACTAAAAGAAATGATTTACTGGATAAATTCAAAGAGGGTTTTATAGAAATGGCCAGGGTTTATGATCCAAATGCTCATATTAGATTTCGAAGATTTTGTCAGATGGGACTTCAGAATTTGAGACAAAGAATATAATCGGATCTAACCTTAAATGTTTAATTTTTATATAGTAAGAAATCTTATTAGAATCAATCTAATTGCTCTAATCTCTTAATTTTTTCCCAGTCATGCGAAAATAAAACTGATTTTAATTGTTCTGGTTCCAAAAATTCTCCTGTTAATCTATCCCTACCAAAGGGATTATTTTTATATTCACAATTATCATTATTACAAGTATATAACTTGATTTTAATTGAAAGATTAGGATTTGAATAAAACCAATCACTTTCGATCAGTTTTTTCCCACATTTAGGACAAGACATTAATTAGAGAACGGTCCTAAACGATTTAAAAATATTTTTCTATCGATTCGGATCGTTTACATAAGCATATCTAACTTCCGTAAAAATTCTGAGCATAAACCTTGTCAAACATGACATCGCTCGTTCCTATGCTCGTCGCCCCAGTCGGGATCAAGAGCGCCAACGGTTCAATTCTGTTCACATCGATCCTGATCCTTATCGTGTTCCTTCCGGCTTCGAGCATTAGATCTGTCGAGTCCCCGACGGTCAAGTATCTGAAAGTTCCATTCCCGAAGGACTCTGAACAACTGGGGGATACTATGGTTTTAACCTAGATGACTCTAATCGACATCGAGCCGGGTTTCGAAATCCATAAGTCTCCAGCCGGAGATTGATCCATGGATGTACCCGAATCTGACGGTCAAGCACGTCGAGGAGCCGACCACCCTGAGGGAGTTCATAAAGGGCTTCGGCGAGGACTATCTCTACGCCTACGACATGAGGGCGATAGGCGTCCTCGTGAACAACAGGCGCCTGTGGCCCTCCGCCAAGCTGAAGCCCGGCGACAGGGTGGTCATATTCCCCATCATAAAAGGGGGATGAAGCCACGGCTCGCCCTAGTTTTCCAGGACCCTCATGATCTCGGGCACGGCCAGGACCCTGTCGCCGGCGTTCACCACGGGGTTCTCGCGCACGCTGAAGACGTAGCCGTCCTGGGGCGCCACGAGCCTCTCCACCACCTGGAAGGTGCGGGGGCTGTAGATGACGCCGACCTCCTCGCCCTCCCGGACGATGTCGCCGAGCCTGACGCTGGGGAGGAAGACGCCGCCCTTGTTCGCGAAGACCCCCGCCGCCTTGGGGTCGGCGGTCCACTTCAGCACCGTCTGCCTCTCAGGCAGCTCGACCTCGCCGTCGATCATGCCCATGTCGATCATGATGTTCCTGAGCCCGCGGACCACCAGCCCCACGATCTCCTCGTCGAAGTAGCCCGCGCCGCCGAGCTCGGGTACGATGGCGGGTATCCCCTCATCGACGCAGCACGCCCTCAAGGTCTTCCGCCCGCCGTAGGGCTCCGTCTCCACGTAGAGGAGCGGCGCCCCGAAGAGACGGGCCATCTCCTCCGACCGCTCCGCGGTCTCCCTCGACGCCTTCTCAGAGACGCCGTGAGCCTCGTAGAAGACCCAGACCGGGGCATGCCGGTTCCCCGTGTGGAGGTCAACGACGGCGTCCGCCCCCTTCACCAGCTCCGTCCAGACGGCGTACGCCATGCGCTCCGTCGGGGAGCCCGCCGGGTCGCCGGGCCAGACCCGGTTCATGCCGCCGGGCCTCGGGTCGAACATGGTCGCGCGGACGCGCTCCCGGAAGGCGAGGGGATTCGGCAGACAGTAGATGAGGGCGCCGGCCATCTCCTTCTCGTCGATCTCCTCCAGCAGGCGCCTGACGGCCTCCAGGCCCTGAACCTCTGAGCCGTGCTGGGCCACCTGCACGTATAGGCGGGGACCCGGCCTCGCCCCGTTAACAACGAGGAACGGTATCTCAACCGACTGGCCGTCGGCAAAGAAGTCGGGGAGAGTAAGGTACCCGCAGGCGCGCGCCTCAGCTTCAACTCTGCAGCCGCCGACCGTGACGATTTCACCCATATGAACACCGGTTAGTTCTCTCGGATGCGGGAGTTTAAGAAACTTCCCGAGTTTCAAGACGCCCAGCTTTCCCGATCCCCGCCCTCATTTTCCCTCGCTGACATCAGCTTCGGCATGGAACCACTCCCTGATGACCTGCTCGGCGGGCTTACCCCTATACCCCCACCCCCTATAAACGGGGAGGAAGAAGCCCTCGACATCGTTCCACGTCAGGTTGAAGAAGAGATCGTAAAACTCTGCCTGAGACTCGTTGGAAACCGTGAAGAAATCCGGGGGCAGCTCGGGCATAAAATCCGGCATGTTCGCCGGCGCGATGGGCTCCCACCAGTAGTGGTCAGGACCCGTGAAGGCGCCCATGTCAAAGAGAACATAGCTACAACCCGGATAAGACGCCCTCAAGCCAGAGAGCGTCTCGTTGATCAGCCGGGCTATCCACTCAGGATGCTCCTCGATGTCCTTCGTGCACGCCATGCCGGAGAAAACCAGAAGGTCGTACCCCGTCAGATTATAGACCGCGAAACCCTCAGGGTCTTTGTGGACCCTGAAAGCCACCTTTCCATGATATACCTTCCTCAGCTTCGGCAGGAGCTCCTGAGCCCAATCAGAGACGGCGTCCGCATCCTGGTAAGACAGCAGCTGGGGCTCGTTCACAGGGGCGAAGACCTCGACACCATACTCCTCAGAGATTTCCGCCCACTTCAACACCAGGGGCGTGAGCTTGTCCAGCAGGGGCTTCCCCGTCGCCTCGGTTGAATAGGGATCCACGCCGAAATCGGGGTGGGCGGGGTTCAAAAGTAGAAACGTTTTGAGGCCATGCTTGTGGAACTCGCTTATCGCATCCTTAATTTCATCCTCGCTCTCGCATTCGGTGACATTCCCATCCACACATATCTTCACTCCAATTGCAACTATGTTTACACCGTCCAGCTTTATGTTATCGAGGTCACCCAAAGAGGCCCTCACCTCCTCTAAAAAGGGCAGCCACAACCCCTTGTACTTCGTGATAGTTGTGTTCGGCGGCTTGATGATGATAGCACTCTGTGGCGGCGAGGGTTCCTCCTCTTCTGTTTCCTCACCTTCGCCAGCTGAGGGAGGCGATGAAGGCGCCTCCTCACTCCGGGAGAGATAGAAGGCATCATAGAGGAAAAAGGCGCCCGCCACAAGGACGATGACGATCACCGAAATGAGAACAAGGTTAGCCTTCGACGCCCCCATGAGTTTTGGTGAACAGGATGGTTAAATAAATCTTCCCAGAGGGGCGTCGGATACCACACGCCAGAAGCGGCTCGGCAGCCTTTTTTCACGGCGGCGTCCACGAGATATACTTCGACGTGGTATACTTCTGCTTCCACCTTAGGCCCATGCCGATCTCCACGATCTCCGGCAGCGTCTGGTTCAGGAACCGCTCGCCCGGCCTCCCGGGCACGATGCCAGGGCAGTTGGGATCGAGGTAGACGTAGAAGGTTCTGCCGCGGAACCGGTACTCGCTCCCGTCGCCCCGTTTGTAGACGGGCTGGGAGTAGACGCGGAAGGGGAAGAGCTTGCAGGCGAGGGGTTTGATCGCCTGGAGCGCGCACACCCATCGCCCCTGGGAGGGGTGCTGGAAGATGCACCGGTCGCCGACGCCGTGCTTGAGGTAGACCTTCCCGAGGCCGAACTCGACGACGCCGTGGCCGTACCGCCTGGCGACGCGCACGTACTCGTCCATCTTGAGGGGGACCCTGTAGCCTACGCAGCAGCGGCCGCACGCCGTGCACGCCCAAGAGTGAACCTCGCTCCAAGGGATGAGACTCGCGTCCCCCATGACCCTCCAAACCCATAGAGAGCCGAGGCGTAAATATCTATTGTCAAGAGACCAAAACCAGCCCCCACAGCGGCATAGGGACGCTCACCCAGCGCGCCGAGAACCGTCTGAAGACGGCGTGACAAGGCGGATGACTCAGGATCACATCTCAGACCTGAATAGATACCGCGAAGCGCTACCGTCGCTTCTTCTCCTCTTCCTCCAAGGCGTAGAGGAGGCCATAGATGTCGCGGTGCTGCCTTATCAGCTTGGCCGTGAAGCGGGCGAAAACATAGAATACGGCCAGCGAGAAGACGAAGATACCCAGGGTCATCAGCGTCACCGAGTTCAAGGACGCCCCTCACTAAAAACTGAAGCATGCTCTCTCCTAAATACTTGTTCCCCGGTCGGAGACCGATTTCACGCCTTCTCGACGATGGGGACGGCCATCACCCACGCGTCCTCCCCGTCCATGTAGTAGCCGGGGCTCCGCCTCACCTTCGAGAACCCGAGCTTCTCGTAGAGCCTGATGGCCGGCTCGTTGCTCACCCGCACCTCGAGGAAGCACTCCGTCGCCCGGTACTCGGCGCTGCCGTTCCTCATCGCCTCCCTCAGGAGGGCCGAGGCGATGCCCCGCCGCCGGTACGGCTCCCTCACGGCGATGGAGACCACATGGCACAGGCGGGTGGGCCGGAAGCTGTGGAGCTTCGAGAGGCCGCGCTCGATACGGCACATGATGTAGCCCTGGACGTCGCCGTCCACCTCCGCCACGAGAAACGTCTTCGGGAACCGCCGGTACAGGTCACGGTAGAAGTAGGAGCTGTAGTTCTCGGGCAGACACTCGAAGTTTATCGTCATCACCCGGTTCAGATCGTCGGACCTGAACCCCCTGATCCTGAAACCCTCGGAGCCCAATCCTTAACGCCCTTAACGTCTCTCCATCGGGGATTTAAATACTGCGTTCGCGCGTCTCCTCAGGTAGGTTTTTAGCCTTCCGACGTGTTTAAGAATAGAGTCCAGGAGGACCCGGAGGCTGAAAGGGGCTTTTTGACCGCCTACCGCATATTCGACCCAGCCGTTGAGGACGCCGTCGAGGGGCTGTTCCACGTCGAGGACAGGTACTTCGACATGGACACGCCGACGTACATCGTCTCGCCCCGGGGTGTGGGAGACCAGAGGCAGCTGTTGAAGAACAGCTTCAAAAAGCTCGTGCTGGAGCTGCGGCCCCTCGGCTACCTCCCGAGGCTGAGACGGGTCATCGACCGCTACTACATCTCGGTCACCCGGAGGCCGCCCCCTAGCCCTCAGCGGTATACGCGGAATGTGCTCCTCTTCGCCGCGACCGCGGGGACCGTCTTCCTCGACGGCTTCCTGAGGAGCAACAACCCCATCTTCACGCGCGTGCTGATGCCGGGGACGCCGGTCTTCGTCAACGCCCTCATGTTCACCCTCGCCATCCTCGGGGTCTTCGGGCTCCATGAGCTCGGCCACAAGGTGGTGGCTCACATCGAGGGGATAGAGGCATCCATGCCCTACTTCATCCCGGCGCCCCCGGGGATGGGCGGAACCTTCGGCGCAGTCATCACACAGAAAGAGCCGCCGACGAACCGGGACGCCCTCTTCGACCTCGGCATAAGCGGCCCCCTCGTCGGATTCGCCATCACCGTTTTAGTGACGATCATAGGGCTAAAGCTCTCCTTCGTCGTCCCCGCCGAGGAGGTGGTGGCCTGGATGGCCCTGTTCCCCGAGGTCCGGTTTCAGTCGATCTCCTTCCCCCTCCTCATCGACGCCCTCGCCTCGGTGCTGAAGCCGACCCCGGAGGGGATGACCCTTCTGCTCCATCCCGTCGGCTTCGCCGCCTGGGTCGGCTGCATCGTCACCTTCATCAACCTCATACCCTCGTGGCAGCTGGACGGCGGCCACATCAGCCGGGCGCTGCTGGGCGAGGCGAACCACAAGATCATGTCCGTGGCCGGCATCGTCCTCATGCTCCTCTCCGGCTACTTCATCATGGCCATCATGCTCGCGTTCTTCATGATGCGCACCGGCGGCGAGACGGGCGCGCCCCTGGACGACATCTCACCCCTCAGCCCCTCCAGGAAGCTCCTCGTCCTGGTCTACCTAGCGATGATCGTCCTGACCCTCGTCGCCCTCTTCCCGTTCTAGGCGACAAACGGCAGGGTCGAGCAGCCGTGCGTCACCACCACGGTGCGCCTGCCGCGCCGCCTCTTGACAACGGATTTCAGGGCGTCGTTAGCCGTCCTCGCGATGGAGAAGCCGAGGGGCTCCGCGAGGTAGGTGGGCAGGGCCGAGACCAGGACGACCTCGTTCCTCCGGAGGGTCGCCTTGATGAGGTGGACGGCCTCCCCGCCCAGCATGAACCGCCTCCTCAGCTCGCTGAGCCTGTCGATGTGGGAGAGCTTCGTGAGGCCGTCGGCGCCCAGCCCCTCGGAGCACTCGGCGAGGAGGATGATGGTGGCCCCCTTCTTGGCGATCCGGGACGCGCCCTGGAGGGCCCAGACCCCGTGGTAGAGGTCGAAGTCGAACTTGATGCCGCCGGCGCTGACGACGACGATGTCGGCGTTCGCCTCAGCCTTCACCCTGAAGGAGTCGCCCAGCTCGGAGACCGCCTGTCTCCACGCTTCATCCAGTCCGCCGGCGTAAGCCCCCAGGAGCCGCCCCTGGGGGTTCTCGACGAGGTTGACCGCGAGGTCGACGCCTGCTAGGCGCGCCGACTCCAGCACGTCAGCCAGAACCGGGTTCCCCTCGATGACGCCGGGGGCGGCGTTCTTCTCGAAGGCGTGGCGCCGGTTCATCTCTATGGTCCTCATCCCGGAGAGGGCGGGCAGGACGGTGCTGGGGGCGCCCCTGAACCCCGCAAAGGCGTCGAGGACCACCTCTCCGACGACGATGCGGACATCGGCGCCGGCGAAGTGGCCGTCGATCTCGACCTCGGTTTTCCTCGAGGTGGCTCCCAGATTGACGAGGTTCACGGAGCCGCGCGTGTGTTCGGCCACCCTCACGCCCTTCAGGGTCTTGTCGCCCCTGAGCGCCTCCAGCAGCTCCGGGGCGCTCTGCTCCCGGCATCCGTTCCCGACCACGATGACGACGTCATCCTTGGACGCGCCGGCGAGGCTGAGCTCCTTCACGATGGACGATGCGGCGGCAGCCGCCAGGTAGGGGGTGATGATCCCATCGATGGCGACGGCGATGGAGACGCCGGGCTTCACGAGGTCGCCGAGGGGGCTCGCGCCTCTGGGGTTCAGCAGGGCCTCCCTGATCACCTCGTGCGGGTTCGGCGCCGGCTGCCCGAGGTCGGGCTCCGCCACCCCGAGGAGGTCTCGGAGGGGGATGCTGAGGTGGACCTCAGTCCGCCCGTAGGGCAGCCAGCACTCGACCATAATGATCGATCACGTTAACCTTCAACACGTTTATTTCACTTACCCTTCGAGGAGAGGCGGCGTCAACGGGGCTAGCCGTTGGGGAGCTGCTCCTCGCAGAGCTGTATCAGGAGGTTGGCGACCCGGCTCACCCGCTCCTCGACCTTGGCCTGGGAGTTGCCCCTGGCGGAGATCCAGAGCCTGATGCCGGACTCGCCGTAGGGCTTGACCATCGACTTGATGTAGACGTCGGGGACGTCTTTCATCACCTCGTCGATGATGGGGGCGAGGGTCGACTCGTCCCTGAGGGGCAGGTAGATGAT
This sequence comes from Candidatus Bathyarchaeota archaeon, assembly GCA_003662205.1. Lineage (GTDB taxonomy): Archaea > Thermoproteota > Bathyarchaeia > TCS64 > TCS64 > B46-G15. The sequence goes on along the minus strand of QMXQ01000001.1, from coordinate 7,927 downwards.
CTTCTCCGCGAAGGCCCCCTCCACCCTCTGCTTCAGCAGGGCGAGCAGCTGGTTGTCGAATATCCACATCAACTCCCCCGGGACGCCCGGGAGGCAGACGATCTGCGCCCCCTCGACGTCGAGCAGCACCCCGGGCGCGCCCCCCACCCTGTTGTCAAGGGGCTTGGCGCCCTTGGGCAGCACGGCCATCTTCCGCCGGGCCTCCGTCATCTCAGCCGTCTCGATGACGCCCCGCTCGTGGAGATCCCTGTACTGACGGGTGACGATACTCAACGCCTCCTCGTTCAGCTCAAGAGGGAGACCGAAGGCCTCGGCGACGCCGCTCAGGGTCTTGTCGTCGTGGGTCGGCCCCAAGCCCCCGGTGGTGAAGACGAGGGTGCAGCCGTCGGCGATGAGCCGCCTCAGCGCCTTCGCGATCTCGGGCACCTCGTCCCTGACCGTCACCTTCTCCTTCACGTGCAGGTTCAGGGCCTTCAGCTGATTTATGATCCAGTGGCTGTTCGTGTCCAACACTATGCCGTCGAGGATCTCGTTCCCCACCACAAGTATGCCGATCTGGGTCGTCAAGGGGGCCACCACCTATAGGAGAGCCTCAACCCCACAAAACATTTACTCACCTTGAGGCTGCGGCGCCGTGACCTCGATGGCGACATCCACCGGGAGGGAGGGCTCGATGGACCGCGTTATGTGGCAGTAGTCCCTCGCCAGCTCGGCGCACCTCCTCGCCAGCTCCGCGTCCTCCGCGTCGGCCCTGATCCGCATGACGGCGGTAACCGACCCGATGCGATACCCCTCGGACGGTTTGAGATCTATCTCCGCCGAAACTGTGATCCTTACGTCTTCGACGTCCAGGTTGAGCCGATTCTTGAAGTGCAGAAAGGTTGTGAGGAGGCAGCCGCCGATGGCGGCCAGGAACAGCTGGTCGGGGCAAGGGCTGCGCTCGAGGCCGGAGAACTCGCAGGGCATGTCCAGCTTCAGATCGCCGCAGTTCTCGCATTCGACCAGCCCGCCGCTCGCTCCATCCCAATCGACGTTCACCTGATAGCTGAGGTGCTCCTTGAACTGAACCAATCGAGTTCGCCTCCCGGTCCTGAGGGTTCCATGATAGCCTCCGGTATTTAGGGTTAGCCCCTCCCGTGTTTTGACGTGGAAATGTTAATTTACTGATGGTCTCGGCGTCATCATTACGGAAAGCTTAAATTTTTCAAGGTCGTGTTGAATGCGTCTCAGGTCGGATTTGTATGGGGTGCACGGTCGTAGTGGACGGGTTCTTCGGGGACACCGGGAAGGGTAAGATCGTCTCGTACCTCGCCGTCGCCGACGGCGCCGCCGTCTGCGCGAGGGCGGGGGTGGGGCCGAACGCCGGTCACACCGTCGTCAGGGACGGGAGGACCTATAAGCTCAGGATGGTCCCCTGTGCCTTCGTCAACCCAGGGACGAGGCTGCTTATAGGGCCGGGGGTCGTCGTCAACCCCGACATCGTCCTCAAGGAGGTCGGAGAGCTCGGCGTCGAGGATCGGTTCGGCCTGGACCCCCAGTGCGCCGTCATCGAGCCCAGGCACATCGAGATCGACAGGAGGGGACACCTGAAGGGGAAGATCCAGACCACGGGGACGGGGACCGGGCCGTGCAACGCCGACAGGGCGATGAGGACGGCGAAGATGGCGAGGGAGGTCCCCGAGCTGAGGCCCTATCTGACCGATGTCCCCGCGGAGCTGAACAGGGTCCTCGACGAGGGCGGGGCCGTCATCATCGAGGGGACCCAGGGCACCTACATCAGCCTCTACCACGGCACCTACCCCTACGTGACGTCGAAGGACGTCTGCGCCTCCGCCGCCTGCTCCGACGTCGGCGTCGGCCCCACCAGGGTCGACGAGGTGGTGCTCGTCTTCAAGGCCTACGTCACCAGGGTGGGCGCCGGCGACCTCCCCGGCGAGATAAGCCACGAGGAGGCGAAGAGGCGGGGCTGGGACGAGTATGGGACGGTGACGGGGAGGCAGAGGAGGGCCGCCCCCTTCAACTTCGATCTGGCGAGGAGGGCGGCGATGATCAACGGGGCGACCCAGATCGCGGTCACGAAGCTCGACATCCTCTACCCCGAGTGCAAGGGCCTCACCAGCTTCGAGGAACTCGGCCCCGAGGCGAAGAGCTTCGTCGGCAGAATCGAGGAGGAGATCGGGCTGCCCGTGACCCTCATCGGGACGGGCCCCGGCCTGAAGGAGGTCATAGACAGGCGGTAGGGGCTACCTCCGCCACCACGAGCGCCTTCTGGGCTCCTCCGATCCGAACTCCTTCGCGAGCTTCTCGATCAGCTCTCGCTGCCTCAGGGTCAGCCTCTTCGGAACCCGGACGTTGATGTGGACGAGCTGGTCCCCCCTGCCGAAGCGGCCGCGGATGCCCTTCCCCTTCAGCCGGAGTATGGTGCCGCTCTGCGTCCCCGGGGGCACCCTGAGCGTCGTCTCGCCCGTCAGCGTCGGGACCTTGATCTCCGCCCCGAGGGCGGCCTGGGGAAAGTTGATCTCGGCCTCGTAGATGATATCCCGCCCCCGCCTGAGGAGGTACGGGTGGGGCTTGATCCTGACCGTGACGTAGAGATCCCCGGGCGGTCCGCCGTAGGGGCCGTCCTCCCCCTGCCCCCTCAGGACCAGGTAGGCGCCGTCCTCGATGCCAGGCGGCACCTTGACCTGGAGCCGGGTCCTCCGCTCCTCCAGGCCGTCGCCCCCGCACGTCCTGCAGGGCTTCTCGGCGACCCTCCCTCTGCCGCCGCATCGGTCGCAGGGGACGACGCGGATCATCTGGGCGAACCCCGAGACGGTTCGGTGCTCGATCCGCCCCGTGCCGCCGCATTTGGGGCAGGTCACCACGCTACTACCGGGCTCGGCCCCCGTGCCGCCGCACCGGCTGCATTTTCTCAGCCGGGGCAGGGTGATCTCAACCTCGGTGCCGAAGGCCGCCTGCTCCAGCGTCACCTCGATCTGGGTCTTCAGGTCGCGGCCGCGCCGGGGTCCCGTGCGGACCTGCTGGAAGTTGAAGCCCCCGAAGCCGCCGCCGAAGATGCGGCTGAAGAGGTCGTCGAAGTTGAAGCCGAACTCCGTGAAGATGTCCCGGAACCGGGTCTGGTTGAAGATGTCCTCCGCCGTGTAGCGGCCGCGGATGCCGTCGAAGCCGAAGGCGTCGTACTGCCGCCGCTTCTCGGGGTCGGAGAGGACGGCGTACGCCTCCGATATCTCCTTGAACTTCTCCTCCGCGTCAGGGCTCTTGTTCCGGTCGGGGTGGTACTTGAAGGCGAGCTTGCGGAACGCCCGCTTGATCTCGTCCTGAGAAGCGTTGCGATCGACGCCGAGAACCTCGTAGTAATCCCGCTTGCCCGCCAACAAGCACCACCCGCGACCGCAATCCAGCAATGAAACATTCGACCTACCTGAAAAATGTTTACAAAAGACGACGAGTCAAACCAGAGCCATCAATAGGCTCCGGCTCCAAGGGCGTTCAGCGGCTTCATTTTTGAGGTATCAAAACAGCTAACAGCCTCGCCGCCCCTCGATCCTCAACCACGCTGAAGCCGCTCCTTTCATATACCCATGCCGGGTGGAACTCGACGTCCCCGGGGAATGCGCCCACCTCTATCTGTCGGTACGGGCGGAACACCCGTAGGTTACCCGTTAAATGGTTAACCAGTTTCTCCATCACCTCCTTCCTATTCTCGCCTACGGCGACCTCAAGGCAGGCGATGGTCAGAGTGTGGTCGTCGTGCCCTCTCCTCCCCGTGATGTAGCCGCTCACACGCGCGTACGCCCGCGGCATCAGCTCTAACAGGCCGACGGGTTTCCCGCCCCTTACCGCAACAAAGCCGGCTGGGCTGACCTTATCAAAAACCCTCCGCAGAAAACGCTTCTTCAAAGCCCTCCCCCTCTCCGCGTTCTTCCCATCCGGGACGATGCCGGAGGGGTGGAATCTAAGACATAGGTCTATCTCAAGGTCCATGGTCTCCTCGTTGAGAGGCAGCATCTCAATCATCGGTGGCTTCTCCTAGGGCCTTCAGAAGATGGGTTTTAAATTCGGGGTTGCCGGGGTGTCCGGGGACCCATTCTCCATCGACGAAAACGGTGATGAACATGTGCCTGGTGAAGCCGATCGTTGTCTTCTCCAGATAGGTTTTAGCAGTCTCGTACGCCTCAAAAACGTCTATTTCTTCTATCTCAACATCATGGGACGAAGCCCAATTCGTGATCTCGCCCATAAAGTGGGTGTTCCATGGGCACTGGGGGCTGTAAATGATCGTTAATTTTTTCATACTTGTCGAGTTCTTTCAAGGGCTCCTCATATTAAGCTTGTGTGAAGGGACTTGACAGAAAAAAGGGTGTGGGCGCGTACTGAACTCGTCCGCAGCCTACCTGACGCTGTGGGGGTGCCACTTCTTCTGGATCTCCAGGGTCTTCTTCATCCCCGTCTCTTCGAGGTGCCTTATGATCTCGTCGAGGGGGGTGTGTTTCGCGATCTTCTCCTCCTGGTTGGCGAGCCTCAGCAGCAGCCTGACCAGCACCATGGCGCCCTCCTGTAGGTTCCGGGGGTCCACTTTGTCCATCATGTCAGCGGAGGTGTGGCCCCACCCCCTGCCGACGATGAGGAGCTGGGGTGAGAGCTCCGCGTGCATGTAGAGGGTTGGCACCCCCTGCATGTAGAAGGGCCAGTGGTCGGATGCGGCGGACGTCCCCCCATGGATGGATGTGGGATACCCGATCTCGTCGATGAAGGCCTTCAGCTTCTCCTTCAGCTCCGGCGGCTGGTAGACGGTGAAGGCCGCGTGCTTGGTGCCGTCCTTGTAGGCCAGGCCCCCGAGTTCGAGGTTGACCATGACGGCGACGTCCTTCATCTCGTCCTTGTGTTTGTCCACGTAGCAGGTGGCCCCGGTGACGCCTATCTCCTCGCAGGCGAAGCAGATGAACCGGATGCTCCGCTTGAACCTGCCCTCGTACCTCTTCAGGGCCCTCGCCAGCTCCAGGGTGACGGCGGTCCCGGAGAGGTTGTCCATGGCCCCCTGGGAGATGTCGTGGCCGTCGTAGTGACCGCCGACCACGATCCACTCGTCCTTCTTCGAGGTTCCCGGGAGTTCGGCGACGATGTTGGCGGAGACGGCGTTCGGGATGACCCTGCTCTCGTCGCGGAACCTGACCTTGAGGGCCCTGCCCTTGGCGAGGCGGAGCATCAGCGACCCGGTCTCCAGGCTGACGCCGATGCCCGGGATCTCGCCGCCCATCTTGTACGCGGGCCTGAGGCTCCCCGTCGGCGGCAGCTGCCCGGGGTTGTGGTTCATGAAGATGAAGCCGACGGCGCCGTACTCCACGGCGTAGCCGTACTTCGTCCGCCTGTGGACGCGCTTCCCCGAGGGGCTCGTCGCGCTGGAGCAGAGAACGATCTTGCCCTTCACGGTCTCGGGGTCGATGGCCTCGAACTCCTCGGGGCTGCCGGTTCCGAGGTTGACGACCTCCCCCTCGACCTCGCCCCCGGGAGACATGGCCAGGGCGATGGCCTCGAACTCCCTCTGGTAGGGCTCGACCATCTCCAGGGTGACGGGGCCGCGCTTCCACCCGTAGTAGGTGAACTCGTCCGCGTGGGCGTTCTCGTAGCCGTACTCTCTGAGCTTCTTCAGCAGGTACTCCTGGGCCTTCCTCTCGCTCTCGGTCCCCGGGAACCTGCTGCCGAGCTCGTCGGCCATGTAGAGCATGTTCCGGTAGATCTCGCCGCTCTGCCAGATGTCGCCGATGACTTCGCGCTCGACTGTGAGAAGTTCTTCATCCAACATGGTTGCGATCTAAGGTAGTGAGTTTGGGTTCTTTATAACAGTTTACGGAGCCGGGTGAGATGCTAAGGATAATATCTAGTAAGCGGGGAGTTGAGTAGAGTGGACGGATTTGAGGCGTTGGAGCTACGGCTACACGGTTCTGCTGCTGTGCTGGTTCGGGTGGATATCGATATACCTCTGCAGATCGGCGCTGCCACCCGTCCTCCCGATCCTGGTGGAGGAGCTGGGGATTACCCACGCCCAGGCGGGGATGTTTGGAACTGTCTACCTGATGGGGTACATCCTGATCAAGATACCGGCGGGGCTGATGGCGAGGAGGATCGGCATCAAGAGAGCCCTCATCCTCGGGATGGTCGGCTACGGCTTCGCCACCATGTTGAACTTGGCCGCGGCTAGCTTTGTCCACTTCCTCATCCTCAGGTTCCTTGTCGGCCTCTTCCAGGGGATACACCTCCCCCTGGCGAACACCCTCCTCTCGGAGAGGTTCGGGAGCAGGCAGGGGAGGATCATAGGATTCCACGAGTCGGGGCCCAACGTCGGGAACGCGATTGCGCTGCCCCTCGCCGTGGCCATCGCCTCATCGTGGGGCTGGAGGTGGGCCTTCTTCCTCCTGTCTCTTCCGGCCTTCGCCCTGGCGGTTGCCACAGCGATTCTGTTGAGAGGCGACGAGGACGAGATGGACTCTTCCCACCCCGTTGAGATGAATCCGGACAGAGGCTTGGGGCTGCGGAGCTTCAGCCGTTTCCTCGTGCCGCTGGCGCTGGCCCACGCCGTCTATAACCTGTGCCTGCGGACCCTCTTCAACTTCGCCCCCATCTACCTCGTCGAGTTCCGCGGCCTGAGCCTCGCGACGGCGGGGTTCATCTCCATGATCCTGCCCGCGGCGGGGTTCTTCGCCAAAATCTCAAGCGGGTTCGCCGCGGAGAAGCTGGGCAGGAGGAACGCGATATGCGCAGCCGCCGCCCTCAGCGGAGTGTTCATAATGTCCCTCACCCACTTCAGGGGAGCGTACGAGCTCTCCCTCGTCTTCATGCTGATAGGCCTAGTCCTATACTCTTTCTCGCCCATCATATACGCCTCCGTCACGGCTGCGCTGCCCTTCCACCTGAGGTCGGTGGGGCTGGGGGTCGTCACCATGACCGGGAACATAGTGGGCGTCCTCTCCACATTCACCGTCGGGTTCCTCATAGACACCCAGGGCTACAACACGGCCCTGCTAGCCGTCTCCGCAACGGTGCTGGTGGCTACCGCCCTGATCTACACGACGATGGGAAAAGAACCGCCTCATTCAAGAGGCACCCTGCGAGAAGAATGGTTGGAATAAAACTCGTCGGTTTCTGTTACTTCTTTTTCTCTTCTTCGTCTACGACCTTATACTCCGCGTCCACGGTCTTCTTCCCCTGTTGCTCCCCGCCCGGGGGCGGCGTCTGCTGGGAGGCCTGCTGCTGGGCATGCTGGGCCGCCGCCTGCTGGTAGACCGCGGCGCCGGCCTCCTGCACCGCCTTCCTCAGCTCCTCGATCTTGGCGTTGATCTCCGCGACGCCTCCTGATTTCAGCGCCTCCTTCAGCGCCTCTAATCCCTTCTGGACCTTGGATTTCTGCTCCTTGGTGAGCTTATCTCCGATCTCGCTGAGGGTCTTCTCCGTCGTGTAGATGAGGGAGTCCGCCGTGTTCCGGGCCTCCGCCTCCTCCCTGGCCCGGCGGTCCTGCTCCGCGAACTGCTCCGCCTCCCTGATCATCCGCTCCTTCTCCTCCGGGGTCAGCTTCGTCGAGGCGGTTATGGTGATGCCCATCTCCTTGCCCGTGCCGAGGTCCTTCGCCGAGACGTTGAGGACGCCGTCGGCATTGATGTCGAAGGTGACCTCGATCTGGGGGACGCCCCGGGGCGCCGGGGGGATGCCGGTGAGGTCGAAGCGGCCGAGGCTGATGTTGTCCTTGGCCATCGCCCTCTCCCCCTGGAGGATGTGGATGGTGACAGCGGTCTGGAAGTCGGCGGCCGTCGTGAAGATCTGGCTCCGCTTCACGGGGATTGTCGTGTTCCGCTCTATGACCTTGGTGAAGACGCCGCCGAGGGTCTCGACCCCGAGGGAGAGGGGGGTCACGTCGAGGAGCACGATGTCGGAG